>JAFOHJ010000168.1 GCA_017421885.1 Clostridia bacterium | reverse complement strand
TCACATATGCGGCACCAGCCGTGCTCTGTGGGAAGATCTCAGAGATACGGGCATCGGAGCTTTCAGTCTTGATAATGTCGAGAGCCTTGAAGAGGCAAAGGCAGTTCTCGGCGGCAGAATGGGTATTCAGGGAAATGTACCTCCTGTTGAAGTCATGAAGCTTGGCACACCCCATGATGTCCTGCGTTCCGCGCGTGACTGTATCCGTCAGGGTTGGGATTCGCCTAATGGATTCACCCTTACATCGGGCTGCCAGATGCCACCCAATACTCCCGAAGAAAACATGCAGGCACTTATGGATGCGGCACGTATTTTCGGCCGTTGGCCTGTCGATCCCGAAATGCTTATAGGTTAAATAATTAATCCCCCGAGGTTAGTCTCGGGGGATTTTTGTATTGTTACTTTACAAGTTCACCTTTCCACATATTAAGATCGAAATAATAGATTTCTGAAAAGCCTTTATCTGCCAAGATATTTGCTGCTGAGTCAACTGCTTTTATATCATTGCTGCAGATAACAATAGGGACAGAAACATCGCCATTATAGCTGTCAAGCTCAGTAATAGGCAGGGAAGCAACACCTTCGATATGACCTTCGGCATATTCGCTGTTAGGACGGATATCGATGCGGAGGCAATTGCCCTTAAGCGCATCCATAAACTGAAGGATGCGGAGCTTGCGGGGAAGATATTCGGGAACATCCAGCTCCATATCTTTGACTTCATCAAGGATCTGAGCGATAAGCGATATCGTGGGCATGCAGCTTTCTTTTTCGGTCAGATATTTAGGCAGCAGATAGCTGCAGTTTATATCACCGAGACGCTCAGCAACAAGCTCCTGAAAAATCTTTGCCTTGGCCATAAGCAGGGGACTCTGGTGCCCCGAAATACGTACATAATAGTGACTGAGGGCTGCCACACCGCCGCTTACGCCGCCGCATACTCCTTTGACACCCATGCCGCCGCCGAAACCACCCATCAGACGGAAAGCTTCTTCAGGAAGATTCAGATCCCACGCTTCATTTGCGGCGCGAAGGGTTGATTCGGCACAGTTGTATCCGAGACCGTGGAAATAATGATCAAGACATTCGATAACTTTTTTCGCCATATTATGTACCATCCTTTATATTTTTGCTATAATTAAACTTTACCATAAAATCATTTTCTATTCATCCTGAATATGCAATATTTGCAAAAAATGATAAATGAGAAGGCAATGATTTGGTTTTTGAATATATTATTCACTGAGGTTGACTTTGAATATCAAAAGCTGTACCGTAATAATATAATACTGCCCCGCGGAAAGGACAGAGCTTTATGGAGAAGTATACAACCGAGCAGCTTTTTGAAGCTAAAATACCCGGAGAAGAGACCGGTATCACTATCAGAAGGACCATATGCGGCTTCTGTGGTGAGCATTGCCTTGTGGATGCCTATGTTAAAGATGGGAAGATAATCAAAGTCGAAGGCTGCTACAGTTTGCCGGCCTCCAATGGCGGCAAACTTTGTGTAAAGGGCGCAGCACTTAAACAGACAATCTATCATCCCGACCGTCTGCTTTATCCTATGAAGAGAGCAGGCGAAAGAGGTGAAGGATGTTTTGAGCGTATTTCCTGGGATGAAGCGCTTGATACCATTGCGCAGAAAATGCGTGAAACCAAGGAAAAGCTTGGAGCAAAGCACACTCTGGTATATGCAGGTCATCCCAAGTGGTTCCGTCACCAGCTGACTGAACTGTGTAATGCCTACGGAACGCCGAACTTTGGAACCGAATCCAGCGCCTGCGCATATGCACGTATGATGGCATATGAATGTGTTTTTGGTACTTCGGGACGCAATGTTATGCCCGATATGGGAAAGATCAATACAATGCTTGTCTGGGGTGTTAACCAGATGTATTCCAGGTCAGTCAACTCCAAAGGATTCCTTGATCTGGTGGAGAGGGGAGTTAAAATAGTTGCGGTTGACAGCCGACATACTCCAACCACAGAACATGCCTATATCCATCTCCAGCCCATTCCCGGCACCGATGGTGCGTTGGCACTTGGTATGGCGAGGGTCATCATAACCGAAGGACTTCATGATAAGGAATATATTGAAAAATATACTGTAGGATTTGAGCAATATAAAGATTATGTAATGACCTTTACTCCTGAGAAGGTAGAAGAAATAACCGGCGTTCCTAAGGAGAAGATGATCGAAGCGGCAAAACTTCTTGGCAGCGGTCCCTTCGGTTTGCAGATGTCGGCATCCCCTATGGTCCATCACATAAACGGTGTTCAGAATGTAAGAGCAATTGCAGCGCTTGTTCCGCTTACGGGCAGTTTTGGTGTTCCTGGAGGAACGGGTGGACCTGGGCCCGGAAGAGCAGGCTTTAAAAACGGATTCCTTATGAATCCGCTCAGACGAGTCGATGCCGAAGAGGATCTTAGCCACGCTGAATTTCCTGCATGGGCTCAGCTCAACTTCTACGAGACACAGGTCACACGCATAGCCGATTATCTTGAGGGAAAGGGAGACTACCCCATCGAGAATCTCATCGCTTTTGGTATGAATCATCATATGTGGGCTCAGCCTCAGCATGTTGAAGAGGCTCTTAAAAATATCGGATTCTTCGTCAATATTGATATGTATAAGACCGAGACCTGTGACTATGCCGATATCATCCTGCCTGCGGCGACTGCCCTTGAACGCGAGCAGCTGCTGATGATCGGCAAAGGACGAATTATAGATCTCATGCCGGTTATTGAGCCTATGGGCGAGGTCAGAAGTGATATGGATATTATTCTCGGTCTTGCCGAGCGCCTTGGCCTTGAAATTGGCGACCCTGTGCTTAAAACATATGACGATTATCTTGAAATGTCGCTTACAGGAACTGGTCTCACTCTTGAAGAACTGAGGAATGCTCCCGATGGCCTTGCAAAAAAGAGCAAGCCTATCATGCGTACACAGGAAGATATTCTTTCCGGAATAAAAACTCCCAGCGGCAAGCTGGAGTTTGTTTCAGGTGTTCTCGAAGGCTGCGGCATGCCTTATCATGATGGTCTGCCGGTATATCGCGATTTCCGCGAGCTTTTGCCTATGGACGAGTATCCGCTTATTCTTTGCACCGGCTGCCGCAAACCCCAGCTCTTCCATAAGAGAACCTATCGTATGCCATGGCTTAACGGCCTTGAAGAGTCACCTATTGCAGAGATACATCCTGAAACAGCAGCGAAGCTGGGTCTTTCAGAGGGTGATTTGATCAGAGTATGCACTCCTGTGGGGGTGCTTGAAATGCATCTTTGCTGCGATACATCGGGCCTGCCCGGTGTGGTTCACATCTATCATGGCGCAAAGGATAAAGACATAAACGAGATAATAGATGAAAAATACTATGATCCTATTTCGGGATTCCCGGGATATAAATCTTATTGCTGCCGGATAGAAAAGTCTGATGGGAAGGAGGCATAAGTATGGCAAGAATAGTATGTGATGAAAAGAAGTGCTCAGGCTGCCTTGCCTGCGTTGTGGCCTGTCTGGATCAGCACTACTGCGAAAGCGAAGGTGATGCTGTTTCGGGCTGTATACATGAAAAGATCAGGCTCGACAGCGGACTTGTGAGATATGCTGTAAAGGTATGCCATCATTGTGAAGATGCGCCATGTGTAAAGGTGTGTCCCACGGGGGCTCTTTATATAAATGAAATGGCGCTCGTTATTCCGGTCAGAGAAAAATGTATCGGCTGCCGCGCCTGTGAAGCAGCATGTGCCTATAATATTCCAAGGTTTGACAGCGAGGGTAAGCTTGTCAAATGCGATGGCTGCGCCATCCGTCAGGCTCACGGCCTTCTGCCGGCCTGCGTAAAGACATGCAATACCGGAGCACTTAAGCTTAAATAAAAATTACTCCCCTCATGGCATTATGAAGCCGTGAGGGGAGTTGATTTTTGTGATTGATTTCAGAATCTGATGCTTACTTCTCCGCTTTCGATCAGGTGTTCTTTTCCTCCGGCGCTGACCACCAGCCGGCATCTGTCATCGATGTCCATGACTGTGGCAGGCCATTTCTCCTCGCCTCGATGTACCGTAACATCTTTGCCGATGAGGATGCTTCGGCTGCGGTAATCATCAAGGAAAACAGGTGAGGGGAATGCGGCATAATATTCATAAAAAATATTGAGGATCTCTGCCAGCAGTCGCTCGGGAAGATTTCCGGGCACATCGTCTGCTGAATTGTATATGCTGTTGGCAATATTCCTGATATCTTCGGGAAATCCTTCTCCGGGAGGGGCAATATTGATGCCTATTCCAAGAACGGCATAGGCGAGCAGATTGTGCTCAAGGTCAAAAGAGGCTTCTGTAAGGATGCCGCATATCTTTTTGCTGTCGATGAATATGTCATTGACCCACTTTATCCCGGTTCTTATGCCGCAGATCTGCTCGACAGCCTGAGCCACAGCTGCAGCCGCTGCCGTAGTGATATAGAGCGAGTCTTCAGGAGGAAGATGATCAGGCCTCAGAATAATGCTGAAATACAGGCCGGTGGATGCGGGAGAGTAGAAGCTGCGGCCGAGACGACCCTTGCCTTTGGTCTGATGATCAGCACAGATGACGGTGAACTCAGCTGCCCCTTCTGCAGCCAGAACTTTGGCATCGTCATTGGTGCTGCCGGTCTCATATTTTGTTATGAACTCAAAGCCATCATATTTCAGATGTCCTTTGATTGCTGCAATATCAAGTTTGCTTATCACCGGTCTCGCCTCCTTTTATTTACCAAAGGGTATCAGAAAAAAGTCGGGCTGTCAACCGGAAGGGGTCATATAGCAAGGATGCCGTTTTCATCTTCGATGAGCATATAGATGTTTTCTTCCTGTCCGGTCAGTGCATTTACATAAATGATGATATGCTCTCCATTTTCATTAGTGCAGACATATTCGTAACACAGAACCTCATTCTCGCCCGAAGTGGGGATAAGAGCAAGGCGATTTGATTCGATCGTCAGATCGGGACTGATCCTGAGGCCGCCTTCTTCGACAGAAAAGAGGGGCGGTTCAAGGCTTCGGTCGGTATGACACATCACGTAACCTCGTGCTTCCATTCCCAGTATTTCCCCGTTGTCAAGAGCTACGGTGATCTTGATAAGGTCAGGATATAAAGTTATGTCATTTTGTTTGTAAGCATAATTAACGGCAATGTGATTTTCATACACGGTGTAATAGCTTTCGTTCATGTTGCTGAATCCGTGCGCATTAAGAAAAACCGAGCCCTTTTCGATGGCTTCTTCGGGGCTGAGGACATGTGCGGAGGCAGCACGTTCTTTATGATACGTATAGATAATGCCACCCTGCTTTGAAACTTCCATTACTGTTCCATCAGAGGCGGTGACACAGTAGGAAGGGATGTTGCCATCATGTTCATACACTATTGAAAGCTGTGCAGGGCTTATTCCCGAGAAGGCAGAAGCGTTCTTTATTGCTTCTTCGGGGGATATTTCTTTCATACCCTCAAGAAGTTTGGGTTTTCTGCGTTCTACATGCTCGGAAAAAGGACCGTCATAGATCAGTTCAGCATATTCCGGGAATTCCTGCTCAACTCCACTCAGACTGTCGCTTATAGGGGCTGCATCGGATGCTGTGCTTTGAGTTATTCCTCCAAATGAAAGGTGATCAGAATCGATCTGTTTCTTTAACGAGCTCAATTCACGCGCAAGTGTATCGGAGGTGTTGTAAAGACTGTCAAGGGCTTCTGAATGCTCAAGGCTCATGCTGTTTCCTTCTGCCGAGGAAAAGAGCAGAAAATAGGCAAAATCACCGGCCTGAGCAATGAACTTCTGAGTTTTATCCAGTGTGCCTCCATCGAGTGAAAGAACAGCCATAGCACTTTTGGCATTTTCGGCACTCTGCCACAGCTTGGCGGAAGTGGTCTGAATACTGAGTGGGGTAGAGGCATAGCGCAGTTTGGCAAGAGCACTATCCATCTGCGACAGTTCTGAAATAAGGTCGGACATTGCACGCTGATTTGAGTATTCTATATAATCTGAATATTTATCGGCACGAATTCCATAAAAGACAGTTGAAGTGATAAAAATACCTGTCAGAGCGGAAAGAAAGAGGGAAAGATGTTTTGAACGTTTCATATGAGAATACCTCCTGGTAGCATATAAGGTTATTCTCTTCATCTGTATGTTCAAATATGCGTATGAAGCAATAATGCTTGCATTGGATAATGGTGGAGTGATATAATGAACAATAATGCGAATATTGCGCATATAATCAGAAATCAAGATTCAATTTATAAATGAAAGGAAGGCGTTGAAAATGAGCGAGATCATCGTAAACGGCGAAGAAAAGAAAGAGAAAAAGAAAATATCTTTGAGTTTTATACAGCCTTCGGGTGCATTCACTCTTGGCAATTATCTGGGCGCACTCAAGAATTGGGTAACCATTCAGGATAGCGGCGAGTTTAACTGTCTCTATGCAGTTGCCGACCTTCATGCTCTGACAGTACGTCAGGACCCCAAGGCTCTCAAAAATCAGATCTATCAGGGTCTTGCAGTTCTGCTTGCAAGCGGCATCGATCCCGAAAAGAGTATCGTGTTCCAGCAGAGCCATGTTCATCAGCATGCTGAACTGGCATGGATCCTCAACTGCTATACCATGTTCGGAGAGCTGTCTAGAATGACACAGTTCAAGGATAAGTCGGCCAAGTATGCCGATAATATCAATGCAGGTCTTTTCACATATCCTGCACTTATGGCTGCCGATATCCTGTTGTATCAGACCAATTTTGTTCCTGTAGGTCAGGATCAGAAGCAGCACCTTGAGATCGCACGCGATATTGCTAACCGTTTTAACGGAATCTACGGCAAGACCTTCACCGAGCCCGAACCTTATATCACAAAGAGCGGTGCACGTATCATGAGCCTTGCTGAACCCACAAAGAAGATGAGCAAGTCGGACCCCAACAAGAATGCCATTATTACTATTCTTGACACCGATGCAGAGATCATCAAGAAGTTTAAGCGTGCTGTAACCGACTCCGGCAGCGAGGTCCGTATGGGTGAAGGAAAAGACGGCATCAATAACCTTATCAATATCTACAGCGCTGTCACCGGCAAAGAGGCAGCAGAGATCGAGCGCGAGTTCGAGGGCAAGGGCTATGGCGACTTCAAGATGGCCTGCGGTGAGGTTGTTGCCGATACAGTACGTCCTATACGTGAGAAGGTAAATGAGTATATGAACAATAAGGACTATATCGACGAGATCTGCAAGACCGGTGCTGAACGTGCATCTATCTTTGCTCAGCGCACACTGGACAAGGTCTATAAGAAGGTCGGCCTTGTTGTAAAGAAGTAAGCAGGGAAGAAGATCATGCTTGAATACAGTGTTGTTCTTACATCGGCGCTGGCCTTTGCAACGGCGGTTTTCGTATCCTTTGCGCTGACTCCCATAGTAAAGACTTTTGCCTACAAGATCGGTGCGATAGATGTCCCTAAGGATGCGCGCAGAATGCACAAGGCGCCCATACCCCGTGTAGGCGGCCTTGCCATCTATTTGGGCTTTCTTGTAAGCGCCCTTATTTTCGGCAACCTTGACAACAGCTTCAAGGCTATCCTTCTCGGCAGTGTTGTTCTTGTGCTCATGGGTATCGTCGACGACGTAATGGCGCTCCCTGCCAAGACCAAGTTTGTCGGACAGATAGCCGCAGCAATGATCCCCATAATGACCGATGTCAGGATCTCGGTTCTTACCAACCCCTTCAGCAGCGAGCCTATTCATCTGGGGTGGCTGTCGATCCCCGTCACGATTGTGTGGATCGTCGGTATGATAAATGCAGTAAACTTTATCGATGGTCTTGATGGCCTTGCCTGCGGAGTATCGTCGATCGCATCGCTGACGGTATTCACCATCGCTTTGCTGGTTTCCGAGCCTTATGTAGCCATTGTTATGGCTGCGCTGGCAGGCGCATGTTTCGGATTTCTGCCCTATAATATGAATCCTGCAAAGATATTTATGGGAGACACAGGCTCGATGTTCCTAGGATATATCCTGGCCACCATGTCCATCAGCGGCCTCTTCAAGCTTTATGCTATTATCTCCTTTATCGTACCCTTTATGATTCTGGGTCTGCCTATATTCGATACAGGCTTTGCCATCATTCGTCGCCTGCTCAAGGGGCAGAGCCCTTTCCAGGCTGATAGAGGACATATTCATCACCGCCTTGTAGATATGGGCTTCGATCAGAAGCAGTCGGTAGCTATTCTTTATGCGGTAAGCGTTATTCTCGGCCTTTCGGCCGTTATATTCACCACCAGCGGAGAGATGAAGATCGCTATTTTTGCCGTTGCGGTATTGCTGTGCTTCTTCTTTGCCATGAATATCAGGAAGGTTAAAAAAGAGCCGCAGCAGAAGAAAGAGAGTGGGGAAAACAAATGAAAAAGATAAAAGTCATGTCGGTCTTCGGTACAAGGCCCGAAGCCATCAAGATGGCTCCTCTTGTAAAAGAGCTTGGCAATTACGAGAATATTGATCCCGTAGTCTGCGTTACGGGCCAGCATCGAGAAATGCTCGATCAGGTGCTTTCTGCTTTCGAGATCACTCCCGATTTTGACCTTGATATTATGGAAAAGAGTCAGACCATCTCGTCGGTCACTTCCAAGGTGCTCATGGGACTTAAAGATGTCTTCGAAAAGGATCGCCCCGATATTGTGCTTGTCCACGGCGACACAACAACATCTTTTGCCGCCGGACTTGCAGCATTTTATGATAAAATCGCGGTAGGTCATGTCGAGGCCGGACTCAGAAGCTTTGATAAGATGTCGCCTTATCCCGAAGAGATGAACCGTCTGCTTACAGGAAGGCTGGCTGATATCCATTTTTCACCCACAAGAGCAAACTTTAATAACCTTCTGAATGAGGGCATCAACAAGAAGGTATATATCACGGGCAATACAGTAATCGATGCGCTTAAGACAACAGTTCGTGATGATTATGTCTTTGAATGCCCCGAACTCAATGAGATCGACTATGAGGGCAGAAAGGTAGTTCTTATGACGGCTCACCGCCGTGAGAACTACGGCCAGCCCATGGAAAATATCATGCAGGCGGTTGCCGAACTGGCAGCACAGAAGAAGGATGCGCTTTTTGTTTATCCTGTCCACCTGAGCCCCTATGTTCGCGAAACGGCAGCCAGGTATCTTGAGGGAATCGACAATGTCATGCTTATCTCTCCGCTCGGAGTGTTTGATATGCATAATCTTATGAGCCGTGTATACATGGTCATGACCGATTCCGGCGGACTTCAGGAAGAGGCTCCGGCATTGGGCAAGCCGGTACTGGTGCTCAGACGCGAGACCGAACGTCCCGAAGCAGTCGAGGCAGGAACCGTTGAGATCGTTGGCACAGAGAAGCAGGATATCATAAACAGTGCCCTCAGGCTCTTTGACGATCAGGAGCATTATCTTAAGATGAAGCGTGCTGTTAATCCTTACGGAGATGGCAATGCCTGCCGCAGGATCGCAGAGGATCTTCTGTATTATTTCGGAATGTCGGAAAAGGCAGCAGAGGAGTTTGTTGCCGAATAATGCCGGGAGGCTGATAGTATCAAAAGCGGTACCATTAAAACTGTCATAGCCGTTGTCTGCATTATGGCGGCGGCGCTGCTTGTAAGCATGGTTGACACGTCTTTTTTTGAAGGTGACAATTCTCCTGGGATAGTTTTGCCCGGCGAAGATTCCGTCGAAGTAGGTGTGGAACTTGACAGCTATTCGGGGAATCTAGAGATGCTTGAATCGGTGAAGATAGACAGAAGCAACATTAAAAAACTTGTCGAAGCCATGAGAAGGCCGGATCAGTATCATATTTCGGCAGGTTCTACCGTATATCACAGTGCAGGTCAGAGTACGACAAGCACTGAAGGATATATTTCGGGTGAACTCAGCAAAGTTGTGGCATTTGATCAGAACGGTCAGTCTAAGAAACACTGTATCCTTACTGCTGAAAAGGCATATATCTGGGGAGAAGGCTCAGGTACATGG
>JAFOHJ010000167.1 GCA_017421885.1 Clostridia bacterium | reverse complement strand
GAAAACCGCACCGACAACCTCGAGGACGCCCTCGGCACTTACCTCGTAAAGCTGTCGGCCTACGACATGAGCGACTCCGACTCCGGCGAAGTCAACAAGCTGCTTCACATCATCGGCGACTACGAGCGTATCGCTGACCATGCTGTAGGCATCATCGCAACAGCCGAAGAGCTGCGCGACAAGAAGGCATCCTTCTCCGAGGCTGCTCAGACGGAGATCGCTGTTCTCAGCAAGGCTGTCGGCGACATCGTCACCATCACACACGAAGCCTTTACCAACAACGACATTATCCGCGCAGGCGAGATCGAGCCTCTCGAGCAGGTCGTCGACGAGCTGGTCGAACAGATCAAGCGCAACCACGTCAAGCGCCTCAGCGTTGGCGAATGCACCATCGACCTCGGCTTTATCCTGTCTGACCTTCTGGTTTGCTTCGAGCGCGTTTCCGACCACTGCGCTCACATCGCCAACTGCATCATCGAGATCTCCGAGTTCGGCGCCCTCGACGTACATAAGTACAATGCCGAGCACCGCGAAGGTTACGATAACTACGAGCATCTTTACAGCGAATATAAGACAAAGTATGCTCTTCCCGCAAAGCGCTAAGTTCAAAGCAATACATCTTAAAAGAGGATGCCTGACGGCATCCTCTTTTTTATATGCTGTTTTTATGATAAAATGACTTTATCCCTCTCGTGAAAGGAGAAAACATGAAAACTGCAATACTGTGGGACTTCGACGGAACTTTGTCGTATGCCCCTAATATATGGAACTATGCTGTGCTGGAGTCAGCCCGTGCCGTTGCTCCCGGCATCACGCTCCCCACTATGGAAGAGCTGTATGTCTTGCGTCGGGGCGCCGGGTTCACCTTCCTCTGGAAGGACGAGTGGCCCGATGGCAGCCCTACCGGAGAAAGCTGGTGGGACGAGATGAACGCCCGATTCTTTAAGGTATTTACCGCCATGGGCCTTACAAATGAGCAGGCCGAAAAGGCCGTGCCCCTCATAAGGCAGCATATAATCGACCCGTCAAATTATGTCCTCTATCCCGATGCCATATCGGCTCTGGAGGCCTGCAGGCAGAAGGGTGCTGCCTGCGTGATGATCTCCAACAACTATCCCGAGGCGGGCGATGTCATATCTGCCCTTGGAATAGACCGATATTTCGATTCCATCATTATTTCGGGCCTTGAAGGCTGCGACAAGCCGGGAGAGGGCATATTCCGCCTGGCCATGTCGCGCTGCCCCGCTGCAGGCCGCTTCATTATGGTGGGCGACAATATCGAGGCCGATATCGGAGGCGCAAAAGCTCTGGGCATCGAAACGGTTTATGTCCACAGGGGCGAAAATCCCCTTGCCGACCATTGTTTTGACACTCTTATGCCCATTGCCGATCTTATCTGAATAAAGAAAAAAGGCTGCAAGCTTAGCTTGCAGCCTTTTTTACTTTCAGTTGTCAATCTTCTTCGATCAGCTTGCTCTTGCGTTTCCATCTTCCCGAGAGGAAGAATGTTCCGCCGATAAGGAAGGGGACAAAACTTGCCATCTCGCCGCCGATCCACAGACCCATATATCCATAGCCAAGAACCAGGCCAAACAGAGCCGACAGACCGATTCGGGCCAAAACGCCGTCCAAAAGCGCAACAGCAAGATTGAGCTTGGAATTGCCCGAGCCGTTGATGAGGGTCATCATACAGCTTCTGAGCGCCATCGAACTGAAGGTCATGACTGCGACGGGGATATACTCCATCGCAACTTCAAGAACAGCCTCTTCGCTGGTAAAGATGCCGAATACCGCGCGGGGTGCGATGACGACGGCGGCCGAAAATACGGCAGCAACAGTAGCATTGATGCAGAAGGTGGTGGCTATGACCTTGGGAACGCGGTCATACTTGGCTGCGCCTATGCTCTGGCCGTTCATCGCGCCGCCTGCTGTGGAAAATGCGTTTCCGAACAGGTTGGCGATGTTGCCCAGCTTGGTGCCTACGCCCGATACAGCCGAAATAACTACGCCGTAAGAGTTGATCCACGCATGGACGAACATCTTGGAGAAGTTGATGGCAGCCGACTGGATTACCATAGGGATGCCAAGGCTGATAAGGGGACGAAGAACATCTTTGTGTATGCGGAAGCTTGTGAGCTTGAAGTCAAAACCAAACTGATCTCTCATGCGGTAAAGCAGGGTTATCGAGCAGATAAAGCTTACCGCCTGGCCGATTACCGTTGCCAGCGCCGCGCCCATGGCGCCCATATTAAGCATGCCAACGAATACAATGTCAAGCACCAGGTTGATCATTGCCGAAATGGCGATAAACATAAAGGGATGCTTTGAATCGCCCATGCCGCGCAGAACAGCCGAGACCATATTATAGCCATAGATGAACACAAGGCCGCTTAAGCAAACATTTACATATGCCCTAACGTCGGTCATAGCCTCGGGCGGGGTGTTGAGCAGCTTCATTACCGTCGTGCCGCCTATCGTGCCCAGCAGCGTGATTGTGAGGGCGCAGCACAGCAGGAAGGTGAACATGGTAGCGATCAGCTTTGTCACCTTTTCTCTCATACCGGCACCGGTATACTGAGAAATGATGATCTGACCGGCATTCGAGAATCCCATTGCCACGAATGTGAGCATATTAAGGATATCGCCGCCGATAGACACCGCCGAAAGGCCGACACTGCCGACATATTTGCCGACAACGACCATATCGACCATATTATATATGGCCTGCAGCATATTCGACAGGAACAAGGGCGTTGCAAAGGCTATAAGCCCTTTGGGGACGCTGCCTGTCGTCAGGTCCCTGCCCATTCTTTTTTTGGCCTCCATTGGAGATGCGCCTTCTTTCTTTTTGATCATAAGACGTTTAAGTATTATAGCACTTCCAAACGGATTTTGCAAGAAAAGAGGTTTTTCCTCCCTTTTACCTTTTGGACTGATTTAGGATATAAATAACCTCCCTTCGTCAAGGTGACGGAGGGAGGTTATTTACAGACCGTAACTGCTCGCTAAATTGGAATTTGTTAGTTTTTCTTTATTAATAATTTAATACCAAATCCAATTATTATTATACCAACTATTACATTTAAAATCTTAGATAGTATATCTGGTATAAAATTAGATAATACCATT
>JAFOHJ010000166.1 GCA_017421885.1 Clostridia bacterium | reverse complement strand
GATATGGGCACCGAACATCAGGGAGCACAGACTCAAGGATAAATACAGACGGGCCTGAGGGGGCGGCGCAGGGGTCCGGCCCCTGGTCACCAATCGCCGTCTTTTATGTTGATCGTTTTTGTCGCCGCCCTGACCTCATGCAAATTTATTTTGTTTGACTTCTTTGCGTTGCAGATATAATGCGCAGGAGCAAGGTTGTTCCAATCTTGTGCGGCCGCTTCAGGCGAAGCGTATCCGAACTCTCTCCACCTGCTCACAGGCTTGACCTCATCTATAACGAAAGACCAAGGATGTTTTGCGTCAGACGGTTCGTCATAGTGTATGGGGCGACCGCAAATATGGCACGGGAGTCCCATCGCTTTCAACCTATCCCGGTGCTTTCTGCGTAGGGCCCCGTTCTTATATCGCGGGTTACAAGCCATCACGCATATCTCCAAATAAAACCGCCAGCCGTGCGCTGTTTTCTGTTAGCCTTGCAACAATTACAAATGCCGCTCCTGAGCGCTCCCGTTGCCATTGACGCTTGCTTCGCCGTGTCATACGTTGCTATATATTCGCCATCCAATGAATATTGCTTTACCGCTCTTGCCCTGTGATGCATCTTGCCGGTCTTTGTATTTGTGTTGCCCTTCATCGCGATGCTCATTTTATTCCGCGACTCTTCGGTATGCTTTCGGCCCCTCCATACAGAACGTTCGGACATTTGCTTCCGCTCTTCGTCTGTATAATGATGCCCATACATTCCGTTGTTCTCGCCGGAGTTTGCTTTGCCGATCTTTGCCTTGTGCTCCTCGCTCAGGTGATAACCGACTTGCCCGCCTTCCATGATGTTGTATCCGTACCGCTTATCTTGCGTCTTGTACTTCTTGATATATTCCGACTCTAATCGTCCTGCATCTTCTGCCGTTAGATTATCCTCGAGAATATCGTGCTGGAAGTTGTCCCAGCCGTACCTCTTTATCGCTCTATAAAAATGCTGGTTGTCGACATACCCGAAGCCATTTTGCCACCGTCTGTTTCGGGGCTTGCAACAAGTGATGCCGATATACCTTTTCCCGTTTGGCGCCGTGTGCATATACACGCAGTATTCATTTTGTCTCGGGTTTGTCTTGCTCATGTTTCTAATAACGCAAAAGAGCGGCATGGCCTTCCACCGCTCTTCCGCTGTCCTTATTAGTTCAGTTGTAAAAGCCCGCTGCCGGTCTCGCACCGGCAAGGTGACTATGACGGGCATGAAGCCGAGTTGCCCCGGCCCAATAGGAGTTAGAAGAAGTATGAGACCTTAGTGTTTAACTTCTGACAAGATCATTTTAAAAACCCATAACCGGAACTACAAGGAAGTCCCTAAAATTTTATTCACGGATTGCAGCGCCCTCGAGTGCAGTTCCGTCCTGCACCACTTGTCGGATCTGTCGCAGTCCTCAGCTATTCCCTCCCATGTCATGAAGAGGATATATCTGTCATATAACAGCTGGCTCTGTATCGGGTCCTTCACGCAGTTGATGACCTTGATTATTTCCTCGCACTTCTCAAGAGCCTCCGCCCGGAGCTGGAGCTTCTGCATCCTCAGTTGTCCCATCCGTGTTGCGAGTTGCGCGGTTCTGTCCGCTATCCCCGATCCGTGAGGCATCCCCGAATAGTCGATGCTTATGGAGTCATAGCTTTCCTCTAACTCCATTATATCAAGATCCAGCTGCTTGATTTGTACTTTCAGCCGTCTGTACTGCCTTAAAAATTCTTTCGCTGTCATAATCTTATAAGTTCATCCGTAAGAAACGAATACGGCACACCCATATCTGATACTGCCCCATGCAGTTCATAGATATACTTGTCACCGCCTTTGGAGATCCCGCCAGCCATGCGCTTTGACTTAACGACAAACTGCTGCCCATCAAGTTCGTGTGCCGGGTTGTTGGTCTGCTCACCTGTCGGATAAGCGACCATCACGAGATCG
>JAFOHJ010000165.1 GCA_017421885.1 Clostridia bacterium | reverse complement strand
GAATGTCTTCATCGACGGCTGCCTTGCCGCCGACATTCCTCTGACCGACGGTGTTATCGAACTGCTCGACCTCATCTGCGACATCGAGCACCGCAAGGGCACGCCCCAGCTGTGGGACATCAAGGCGAAGGACCTTGGTTTGAGCGGCTTCACCGACAAGAAACTGCTGATGCTTTATGCCATGCTCAAGGACGACGGCGACATGACCGGCATTGAGGATAAGGACATCGTCTTTAACCTCAATCCCAGGTATGCCGTCAGAAAGGCCGAGCCCGAGGTCGTTCCCATCCCGGAACCTGTAATGCCTCAGCGCGAAAAGACTCCCTTTGATATAATGCTCGAGCAGCTTGCGGCGGCAAGAAACATCGCCGCTCCCGCGCAGGCGAAAAAGGCCGTCACCAAGCTTGAAAACGGCATTCTCACCGTTGCCGACGAAGTTGTTGCCGACAATGCCTACCGCGGCAGAAGCGACATCCGCAAGGTCATCCTCCTTGAGGGTGTGCGCGAGGTGGGAAACGGCGCCTTCTGCTCATGCTCTAACCTTGAAGCTGTAGATGTGCCCGAATCTCTTGAAAAGCTGGGTGCCGAGGCCTTCTCATGGTGCACCAAGCTTAAGCACTTCGACCTCCCCGGCAGCCTTAAAACCATAGGCAACGAGGCCTTCTACCGCTGCGGCGGTCTCTGCAGCTATTCCGGCACCTATGAAGACAAGGAGCTGGGCTACGATGCCTTTTTTGCCAGCGGCATCTATCCCGAAGTCGTGGCCAAGATCCATACCGGCATCATCAAACCCTGCGATGCCGACGGCTACGGCGCACGAACCGGCACTCTGACAGGATATGCCGAGCTGAACGACCCCCGTGTGGGCGGCTCGAGAAACTCCGGCTTTGCCCAAGGCTTCAATGCAGACCAGCCCTCCGGCCTTAATTCCGATTTTATCGAGTTTCTGAAAAAGCTCGGCCTGTAAGGGCCCGTGGGCATTTCCCAAGGCTCCTTTGGTAAAGGAGCTGTCGGCCTTGTGCCGACTGAGGTTTGAAGCGCCACACTTACGGGAAATGTACGATCCCTCCATTCTCGCTGACATCGCAACCAGCGAGCTCGGAGGGATATGGTGGTTTTCAGTAGCCTCTCCGTTCCAAACACCCGTCAGGCTTCGCCTGCCACCCTCTTTCCCAAAGAGGGCTTAGAAGCGTCACCTCTTACCTCTTCACTATTACCTATTACATCAAAAAAACCGCCCCGAGGGGCGGTTTTTCTGTTGCTTATTTTTTCTCGGCCTCTGCCTTGGCTTTGGCCTCAAGGTCTTCCTTGATGGTGGTCTTGTCACGGAGGAAATACTTCTTCAGAGCTTCCTTCATGGTGTCGTTCATACCCTTATCAACGGGCAGGCGTGCCGAGTTTGCCGCGCGCTCGATCATCTTTGCCGCAAAGTCGGCATCCTTCTCAAGCTGCTTTGCCGAGAGGGGGAAGGCGATGTCGTTGCGTGTGTGGATCTCGGCTGTCTTGCTGCCTCTCGACAGTCCCAGCGCGGGGATGCCCTTATCGCAGAAGGGAGCCGAGTCGCTGGAGTGGACGATCTGCTTGATGTCGACGCTCTTGCCAACCTCGCGGCAGTACTGCTCGGCATAATGCTTAAGGTCGTCGCCGCCGGTGACAAAAACAAGGTTGGGGCCGAGGACTGTGCCGCACATATCGAAGTTGAAGCAGAACTTGATCTCCTTCTCGATGAGCTCGGGGTTCTGATCGACATAAGCGATGCTGCCCAGCAGGCCGATCTCCTCGGCTCCGCACCATACGAAGCGCAGGGTGCGGCGGGGTGCATTCTGCAGGAAGTGGCGGTAGATATACATGATGGCAGCCGAACCGGTGGCATTATCCCACGCGCCGGTGCCGATGGCTACGCTGTCATAGTGGGCGGTGATGACGATGGATTCCTTTGCCTTGTCGGTGCCGGGGATGGTGGCCAGCACATTGTGCGACTTGGCCTTTCTGTCCTCGATCTGAAGGTCGATATGTATGGTCTCGGCGCCCTTTCTGACCAGCTCGGTGGCATCCTTTGCCCAGATCTGGAAGCCGGGGATGCGGCCGTTGTCGAAATACTTCATGCGTGTCATTCTGGGAACGAGGTCGAGGTTCTTATCTGAATCCCAATGCTTGCCGAAGATGGTGATGAAAGCTGCGGCCTTCTTCTCGCACAGCAGCTTGTATACATCATAGCTGAACTCGTTGACCATGACGATGGTGTTGGAGAGGTCGTCAACGCCGTCGAAATCTTCGGGCAGGCCGCGCTCGGCATACATGAACTTGAGGTCGATGCCGCCCTCGGGTGTCGAGCCGAGGTAATAGGGGGCACACTCCAGCTCCATCTCATAGGGTGCCTTCACCGAAATGGCGCACTTCTTTACATCGAATGCGGGGATGTCGAACTCCATCAGCTCGCCCTTGCCGCCCAGCTTCTCGATCTCTTCAAGAAGGATGTTTGCGGCGCGCATTTCTTCGTCTGTGCCTGCAATTCTCAGAAAGCTGAGGCGCTCGGCCACCGAATAGGGGAAATTATTGCTTGTCATGTCTCTTTCTCCTTTTATTTAATATAAAATATCATGCTTTTCTTCCTGCCCAGCGCCTGATACACACGGCGCAGCAGAGGGTGCCGATAACGGCGGCAACACACCATACGCTCACCGTCGCGCTCCAGCCGAAGGCATCGGTGACAAGGGCAAGGCCATAGGTCGAGAGGGCGCTGCCCACATAGGTGCAGGAGTTCAGAACTCCCGAGATAAGGGATATCTTTCCCGTCCTCTGAAAGAAACGGGGAACATTGCAGATGAGGATCTGGTTGACTCCGTGCATACATCCGCAGCCGAGGGTGAGGCAGGCCACCGTCAGCATAAGCGAGCTTCCGCCAAGGGCCCTGAGCATTATCATAGAGAGGGCGCCGGTGCCGAATATGACAGCCGAGCAGGCCAGCTCGTTTCGGATGACCTTGCGGTTGAGCCACGACGTGATCTGGAACACCGCCATATTGAATATGGGCAGGGCCACCGAGGTCAGGATAGCAACAGAGCTGCCGAGGCCGAAACCCTCGGAGATATAGGAGGGCATCCATGTATTGATGCCGTCGCGCAGGCTGCCCTGCATGACGATGGCTACCATCATGATGCCGAGGAGGGCAAAGTCGCTGCCCTTCAGGTGTTCTTCCGGCT
The DNA here is from genome assembly GCA_017421885.1 of Clostridia bacterium. The sequence continues at coordinate 1,033 of JAFOHJ010000165.1, read as the reverse complement.
GGGCATGAACGATTCCTACACGGACAGTGGGGGCGAGCTCGTGCCTCATGCGGTCGTGCAGAGGGGGATAGAGCTTTATCCACACGAAGGCCATTGCCGTTGCCATAAGTGCCGTTATGCGGAAGATCATCCTCCAGCCCGAAAGGGTGATGCACAGAGGTGCCAGCAGATATATTACGATGGTGCCCATCGAGCTTCCCCAGTTGACACGGGTGACAGCCACCTTATAATCGTCTTCATTAAGCAGCTCGGCCATAATACGGACGAGCGGAGGCCACATCATGGCCTGAGCAAAGCCGTTTATGCACCATACCGCCGTCATAAGCAGTGTGGTGGGGCAGAGGGGGATAAGCATATTCATGCAGGAGCTGACCAGCATGCCGAAGAATATCATTTTATGAGGCACAAGGCGGTCTCCCAGGAATCCCGACAGCACCTGACCCGTTCCGTAGGAAATAAACAGGGCGGTGACTGCCGCCGATGCACCTGCCCTTGTGAAGCCCTCGGCAGCGATCATCTCTACCATGACTGCGGCATAGCCCAGCCTTGTAAGATAGCTGCAGAAATAGACGAGGGAGCAGAGCAGCATCAGCCTGCCCACATCGCGCCTTTCTTCTTTATTCATTTTTATTTCCTCTTATTCTGTAATAAAGTGTTTTGCTTTAACTTTATAAATCATAATCCTCCATCAGCACCTATGTCAAGGAAAAAGAAAATGCCTTCCCAAACGGGAAGGCTTTTGAGTGCAAAAGCTTCGGGCGAGCAATGCTCGCCCTTACATTTGTCTGACAGGAAACCACCCTGTAGGGGCGTGCACTGCACGCCCGCCCGATGATCTACCCTGTCATCCTGAGTGAAGCACGAAGTGCGAAATCGAAGGATCTCACATAAGGCTATTGGTCGGCGCAAAAGCCTTCCCCTGTGTGAGGAAGGCTTAGATAAAAAAACAAAACCCGGATTTATGAGCTGGAAGACAGAGGAACCGGATCAGGCAAGAGTTCAGGTTCATATTTATCGAGTTGGTGATAGTCAG
>JAFOHJ010000164.1 GCA_017421885.1 Clostridia bacterium | reverse complement strand
GTAGTCACGGCCGATATAATGGCTTCGTTATTGAAGAGCTTTACATACCAGTCAAAGGTGAAGCCTGTCCATACTGTACGGCTCTTGGTGCTGTTGAAGGAAAAGACGATCAGAACAGCAATGGGAGCATAGAGGAAGACGAACATCAGTATGGTGAGAAGTCTGCTTCCGATTCCGTTTGTCTTTTTCATTACATCATCACCGTCCTGTCTTCACCGTCGCCGAAGCGGTTCATGATAGCCATGCATATCATAACGATGATCATCATGATAAGCGAGATGGCCGAGCCGAGGTGGGGATTGTATGCGCCGCCGACGAACTGCATTTCAATGAGGTCGCCCAGCAGCATCTCTGTGCCGCCGCCCAGCAGCTTGGAGAGGATAAATGTGCTTACAGAGGGAACGAATACCATCGTGATACCCGAAAGAACACCGGGGAGGCTGAGAGGGAAGATGATCTTCTTGAAGACTGTCTTCGAGTCGGCACCCAGATCCTGAGCTGCTTCGATAAGCGACTTGTCGATCTTTGTGATGACCGAATGGATGGGCATGATCATAAAGGGGAGGTAGTTATATACCATGCCGAGGATGATGGCGCCCTGAGTGTTGATCATCTGGAAATGCTTGATGGGTTCGTATGCCTCGGGGTTGGAGGCGAGCGACCTGCCGATCATATTGATCAGGTCAAACAGGCCGATCTTGTCAAAAAAGGTGTTGAGAAGGCCGGTGTTTTCGAGGATCGACATCCATGCATATGTCCTCAGCAGGAAGTTGATCCACATGGGGACCATGATGAGCATCATGGCGATCTTCTGAACAACGGGTTTCTCGCGGGAAAGGATATAAGAAACGGGATAGCCGATAAGGAGGCAGACGACCGTGGCAATGGCCGAGAGCCAGAGGGAACGGGCAAAAACCTTTGCGTAGGAGCCCATTTCGGCAAAGTTGCTGAGGGTGAAGCTGCCGGCCTCATTGGTGAATGCATAGAATACGATCAGCAGAAGAGGAACAACAACAAACACGGCCATCCAGAACACATAGGGGATGGCAGGCAGCGAACCAAGCTTACTGTTTTTCATTAGTAAACCCTCCTTGCCTTACGATTTGTGCATGATATGGATATCGTCGGGAGTGAGGTAAAGTCCGATGATGTCACCTACTTCAGCACGGTCGATAGAGTGAACCATCCATGTGAAATGCTCGGTCTCGACCATGATTTCGTAATGAACGCCCATGAAGATGACCGACTTGACCTTGCCGATCAGCTGAGCCTTATCATGAGGCACGATCTCGAAGTCCTCGGGACGGACAACTACATCAACAGGCTCGTCGGGAGCAAAGCCGCCGTCGAGACAGTCGAATGTGCGGCCGCAGAAGCTTACGAGGCGGTCCTGATGCATGATGCCGTCGACGATGTTGCTCTCGCCGATAAAGTCGGCAACGAAGGCATTCTTGGGCTCGTTGTAGATATCCTCGGGTGTGCCGATCTGCTGGATCTTGCCCTTATTCATGATAACGATTGTATCGCTCATTGTGAGGGCCTCTTCCTGATCGTGGGTTACATATACGAATGTGATGCCGACCTGCTGCTGGATGGCCTTGAGCTCATGCTGCATCTCCTTGCGGAGCTTGAGGTCGAGCGCGCCCAGGGGCTCGTCGAGGAGAAGGACGCGGGGATGGTTTACCAGCGCGCGTGCGATTGCAATACGCTGCTGTTCGCCGCCGGAGAGGGATGTGACCTCGCGCTCGGCATAATCGGGCAGGCTGACCAGCTTAAGCATACGCATTACGCGGTCTTTGATCTCGGGCTCAGGCACCTTACTGATGCGGAGACCGAATGCAACGTTGTCAAAAACATTCATGTTGGGGAAAAGTGCATAGCGCTGGAAGACCGTATTTACCTGGCGCTTATTGGCAGGCAGGTCGTTGATCTTTTTTCCATCAAAATAGACCACACCGGCGCTGGGCGATTCAAAGCCGCCAATAATGCGCAGAGTAGTGGTCTTGCCGCAACCGGAAGGACCAAGCAATGTTACGAATTCCTTGTCCCTTACGTACAGATTTATATTGTCAAGAACTACTTTGCCACCGTAATCCTTATGGATATTTTCCAAGTTGATAAGCTTTTCGGACATATCTTACCCTCCTACAATAATAACAGGACTACTATACAAAAAAATGCATATAATGTCAACAGTTTTAGGCAAAAAACTGCAAAAATCCAAACTTAAAGCGGGGCTAAAACAAGAAAGCTCAAAATCTCTTTAAAATGCTTCGTTTTTCTCGATTTTGCTCACTTAAAATTTTTATTTGATAAAATCAGCAAAGGGGACATTTTCCACCTTGAATGTGCGTCCCTTAAGATAATTCAGGCAGCCGGCATCGGTAGGGAAGCTGAACACCAGCTTGTAGGAATAAAGGGCCTGATGCTTAAAGGGCAGGTTTTTGTTGTCTTTATTCAGGCCATATTTCGTGTCGCCTGCAAGAGGATGGCCAAAATGAGCCATCTGAGCGCGGATCTGATGGGTCCTGCCGGTGTGCAGAAGGCACTCGACGAGAGAGAGTCCGCGGCCCGATGCGATGACCTTATAATCGGTTATTGCGGTAAGCGAGTCTTTGGTCTTGCCGTTTGTGATATAGACACGCTTTTCGTCGGTGTTGCGTGCAATGTAGTTCTTCAGGGTGCCTTTGGGAGGCTTGGGGGTGCCGTGGACAAGGCAGAGATAATATTTGTCGATCTCTCTGACCTTGATTTTCTCGTTGAGTATCCTGAGCGCCTCGGCAGTTTTGGCGGCGATGACGATGCCGCCGGTGTTGCGGTCAATACGATTGCAGAGAGAGGGAACAAAGCTGTTCTCTTTTTCGGGATCCCACTCGCCCTTGTTGAAAAGATAAGCCTGAATACGGTTTATCAGCGTATCGGTCGAATGGCTCTCGTCTTCATGCACCACCATGCCGGGCTTTTTGTCCACAAGCAGGATATGCTCGTCTTCATAGACGATATTCAGCTTGGGGGTAGCCACAGTCAGGTAGGCATTGTCCTCACGGGGCTTATCGAAAAACTCATCATTAATATATAGCTGCAGCACATCGCCTTCCTGCAGACGGGAATCCCGTTCCGCACGACCGCCATTAAGCTTAATACGCTTAATGCGAATGTACTTCTGTGCGAGGGAAGCCGGCAAAAGTGGCACAGCCTTTGCCAAAAAACGATCCAACC
>JAFOHJ010000163.1 GCA_017421885.1 Clostridia bacterium | reverse complement strand
GTTATGTATCACACAGGTAATTTTGACGTCGGAGTGTGAAGAGCTTGAAGAAAGATCAGATAAAGAAAAATGCCAGAAGTCAGATAAAACGAAATAATGAGGATTACATAGCTAACCGCGTAATGGTGGTTTTTGCTGCTGCGATCGTCATGCTTTGGGGTTTATCTTATCTTTGGCGTGGATATAATATAGGAGCTACCTTTATGGCAGCGCTCAGGGCCACCGATATCCTTATATGGGTAGCGGCTGCCGGCCTTATCGGAAGCTGCGTATGGGCGGCACGTGATATTAAAAAAGGCACCTTTAAAAAAGAAAGCATAGTAAACGGAATTATGTTTGCGGCATTTTTTGCCGTACTGTTGGCTTCGGTCCTGCTGGTAAAGTTCGATCATAATCTTGCCGGACGTGTTCTTTATGTCATAATTCCCGGTATTGCAATACTGCATCTTATTTACAGCAGTTATCAGCGCGAGTTTTTCTGGTTTTCGCTCACATGCTCGGTGGTCCTGTGCATGATATGGATCATGGTCAAGGCCCCCCACAGCAGAAGTGCGATGCTGGCAGTTATTCTGGCTCTGTGTGTCTGTGCTATCGCAGTGCTTGCTTATCTTTCGGCTCGCAGAAACGGCGGAAGCATTGTGGCAGGCCAACTCAGAATCAGGATCTATGAGCTGAACGGCCTTTCGGCCGCTGCAGTCTGTACTGCTTACGGAGTTGTAGCTCTGATGGCGCTGGTGGCTTATGTTGCAGGAGTTCCTTATGCTTACTATGCACTGTATGCTCTCGCGGGAGTGTTCGTTGCATCGGCTGTGTACTATACAGTAAAGCTTATTTAATAAGTTATATATCCCAAAGGGCAGAGAGTGATCTTTGCCCTTTTTATTTTTGTTTGTGAATCTGAAAGTGAGTGATATACCCAAATGAAAAGAATAGTCAAAAAAATTTCTGCCGTGATGCTGGTTTCTGTACTTATGGTCCAGACAGTCCTGGCCTCGCCGGTGTCCAAACAGAGAAAAGGCGAGATGGATGCGGCTATAGAATTTGCCGGACTTCTGCAATCGGGAGAAAACACCATGTATCTGGATACCGACAGCGGTTTTAACTATGGCACCTGCTACAGGTATGTTTCGATGCTGTGGCGGGACGCTTATGTTTTTGAATATATGCCTCTGCCTTTCAATTCATATATGAGAGTGGTATATAACGATGAGGCAAAGCATCAGAAGGCAATGGAAGCGGCTGCAGTGCTTGCGGAAACGATCATAGACTCCGATATGACCGACAGCGAGAGGTATGAGGCTATTCACGGTTGGATGCTTGATAATATAGAATACGATATGCATGCTGCCCTTAACCAGGCAACAGAGACCGGAGATGCTTTTTCGGCTTATGGAGCACTGGTGGATGGCCTTGCTGTCTGCGATGGGATTAGTGCTGCGTTTGCCATGGTATGCCGCAGCGCCGGCCTGCCCTGCATATATGTTGCAAGCACCGAGATGAATCATTCGTGGAATGCCGTTTTGTGTGACGGAGAGGTGAGGTATATAGATGTCACCTATGATCTTACAGGTAATACGGAAGATAAATATCTGCTGCTTGGAGAAGACGAGCTCTCGCGTGATCACAGCTGGGATAGGGAAATGGTAAGATCGCTTACAGCGGAGATCTGGGATGAGAGATATATAAGTGCTTATACATTGAATCGTATTGGTGGGCTATTCCGCGGCTCTGACAAAGGGTGGGAGCTCGACCGTAGCCCCAATCGTGCGGAGGCAGCGATCATGCTGGTGAGATTCCTGGGTCTTGAGGAGAAGGCCTTGGAGATGACGGATACATCTATGCCGTTTACGGATGTAAATCCCAACCATGCAGGGTATATAGCTCTGCTTTATGAGATGGGTCTTACCAACGGAACATCGCCCACCACGTATTCGCCCGATCTTGAAACGAGGCCTCAGGATTATATGACATTCATGCTTAGGGCGCTTGGCTATGATGATGCTGCAGGCGATTTTTCGTGGAAGACTTCTCTTGAGGACTCGGTGAGATTAAGGGTCCTTAATGGAGAAGAATATGTCAGGATAAATGAAAAAGTTTTTGACCGAGGCATGATGTCTTATGCCAGTCTGGCTGTTCTCAGAGCCGACGAAAAGGGCGGAAAACCGCTCTGCGAGAGGCTTTGCAAGGCAGGAATTTTAAACGAAAAAAATCTTGAAATTTTTTTGAAAAAAAGTGTTGACAAAAGAGTATAGTTGCTATAT
>JAFOHJ010000162.1 GCA_017421885.1 Clostridia bacterium | reverse complement strand
TTATTCAGCGGGGCTGAACTGATCCTTGCCGACGTGGCAGAGCTCACAGGCGAAATCTTCGGGAAGATCTTCCCACTTTACGCCCTTCTCTTCTTCATCATAGATCCATCCGCAAATATTGCATACATACTTCATATATAGCTACCTCCGTATAATTCATTATTGTTAAATAGCTTGTATTACTGATCAATTAGCCGTATTGGGCTTCGTTGAGCGGTTTATCCCAATTAATTATCCCATTGAGTGAGTTCGCGATTTCATCAGCTGTTATTTTTACCTGTGCCATATACAGCTCATCGCGTTTTTTAGAACGGCGACCCTTTGTGTTAAGCAGCTCCTTTAACTGACAGGCATCATAGCTTATAGCATAATCCTCCGGGTCTTCATGGGGGAAGAAAGTTACTCCCACTTCATATCGGATCATCCCGTTGTCACTTTCAGCCGTTAACCACACTACAGCTCCATGACGCTCTACACCTGCAAACGTGCACTCGGCAGCAAAATATTGCTTATATACATGAATGCTTTTCATCGAAAACCCCTTCATGTTATCCGGAGAGAGCAGTGTTACCTGCTCTCTCCGGTCTTTATATTATATGATATAGAGGATTCAGGTCTTCGTATATTAGCCGAAGTATCTCTTCAGCAGGCCTTCCAGAGCCTTGCCGTGTCTTGCCTCGTCGCGGGCCATCTCGTGGACTGTGTCATGGATAGCATCGAGATTGTTCATCTTCGCTACCTTAGCCAGGTCGAACTTGCCGGCTGTTGCGCCGTACTCGCAGTCGACTCTCCACTTCAGGTTGTCCTTTGTTGTAGCCTTCATATTGGGCTCAAGTGCCTCGCCCAGCAGTTCTGCGAACTTGGCTGCGTGCTCAGCCTCTTCGTAAGCTGCCTTCTCCCAGTACAGGCCGATCTCGGGATAACCTTCGCGATGAGCGATACGAGCCATGCAGAGGTACATGCCGACTTCGCTGCACTCGCCGTTGAAGTTAGCGATGAGCTGCTCGAAGATATACTTCTTGTCAGCTTCAGAGATGTCGGGGTTGTTAGCTACTGTCTTGCCATATACGCCGTACTCATGCTCTGCTGCCAGCTTCATCTCGCCGACTACCTCGTTAAACTTCTCAGCGGGGACCTTACATACAGGACATGCTGCGGGAGCTGCATCGCCTTCATGAACATAACCGCAAACTGTGCAAACGAACTTCTTCATAATTGTTCCTCCATTTAATTCTTTTTATTCTTCATTTAATCAATAAAATCGCTCAGTTTAAGACTGTAGAGCTTGTCTCTGAGCTCAATGCTGAGCTCGGAAAAGACCCTCCTAAACCTGCATATGCGTTTATCTCCGACTCTCGTGCAATCGAAAGAATCGCTTAAGCAGTGGTTGATCTCAAGGGGACCGTCGATACATTCTATCAGCTGACCCAACGAAAGCTCTTTGGTGTCGGCCGCCAGCTCATATCCGCCGCTTGCACCCTTGTACGAAACAACGATACCTTCGGAAGCAAGCTTCCTGAGTATCTTGAGCGCGAACCTGAGGGTCACACCCGATTTCTCGGAAATATCTCTGGCGGGGAGCATCTTTTTCTCTGCTGCCAGAACATACACTATTCTGACCGCATAGTCAGCTTCGTGTGTTATCCTCATCTTTTCGCCTCCTTTTGTTTACGGTTTTAGTATACTTTATATTTTCCTAAATGTCAACACTTTTTTCGAATTTTTTGATAATAATTCTCAAAAAGATTCGGGGCCCCGAAAGGCCCCGAACCGATCAATTAATTATACTGTACTGCCTTTAAAAGATATGCCTTATCTGTAAAGCATGTTGAAGACCAGCTTATATGTACCTGTTGTCTGAGCTCTGTTCTGAGGACCGAAGCCATAGAGGACGACTTCGCCTTCGCCCTTCTTGCAGACTACGAGTGCGCCCTTATTGGCAACATACTCTTCGCCTGTAAGCAGACCGCTCTGGAGGACATCGTTGCTTACATACTTGATGGGCATTACATAGTTATCAGCTGCGAAACCATCGTTGATCTCGAAGGAAGGACCATCCCAATGGAATACCAGAGTTTCCTTGGGCATGCCGTATGTGACCTGATGCTGGTTATCAACTACTGTATGGAGGGTCGAGCCGTGTGTATTGAACTTGTTCTTGGGAACATTTGCAACAATGTTCTTTACGCCGAGGCCGAGATAGTTGATTGCAAAGTCACTGGACTTATTGAAGGCCAGCAGGCGTCCGCCCTTTTCGACGAACTCCTTGATCTTCTGAGCGCCTTCGGGACCGATGCCGCTTCTATACTTTTCGGGCTGAGGACCTACCCACTGCATCATCATCTTCATATGTGCATCATTGGGATGATACTTGGGTCCAATAATGAAGCCTTCAGAATCGCTGGGCATAATGAGAACATCGAAGCCCTCGAGACCTTCCTGGATCTCCTTATCGAATACTGTTGTATAATCGAAGCCGTAACGCTCGAGGATCATACGTGTCCAGCCTTCATCGGCATTACCTGTGTAGTAACGCTGATACATAGCGACCTTGAGGGGCTTTACTTCGATCAGTTCGTCGAAGCCCTTGTCAACGAGGCGGTGAGGTGTGGGAGCCTTTTCGAGGACAGCCGAGATGTCGCCCTCTACATAGAAGTCACGCCAGGGGCAAGCCACGATGCGGTAGACCTTGAAGCCTTCCTTGAGCAGCAGGTTGACTGTCTTGAATGCCGAGTTTTCCTTAGCGGAGATGACATACTTGTCGCCCTTGAGGATCTCGATGCCGCAGCATACCTTGTCGACCAGCTTGAGCTCAGCCTCGAACTTTGTCATAGCGGGAATAGCCTTGACGTTCATGTATTCGTTGACTGTATCTGTAGCCGAGTCAAATGCTGTATATGCACCTGTAGCATCCTTTGTCCACTGGTTCTGAGGATATCTGGTCTTGCCGATCAGGTTGCGAACAACACTCATCTTGGGCTGGCCGAGGAATACTACATATGTACCTGCGGGATATGTTACGCAGCCGACCTCGAAGGGAGCAACTGCCTGATGTACCTGAACATTCTGCTGACGGAGGAGCTGGATAAGGTGCTTTACTTCACCTGTATCGTGCTGCTTCTCGGGAATGATGTAAGCATATTCTGCGCTTTCTGCGCCGCGCTTTGTCTGGTTGAGGGCCTTCTGAGCCATGTTCTTAAGGACTGCGTCCTTATTTCTGGCCATTGTGTCAAGCAGAGCATATGCTGCCATATACATTCTGTTGACGATGTCGCCCAGTCTCCACCATCCGCCGGGCCAGGGGTTGGGGAAGTTGTTCTGAGCTTCATAAGCGGGCTGAACGATGTCGCCGTCACCCTTAAGCTGTGTAGGATCGATGAACTTGGGCGATGCCAGCTTAGCCGATGCCGACTCGGTCAGCATACCGGCGATGTTATGGGAGTTGGTGATCCAGTGGTAGCCATAGTGGCCCCAGCCGGGATACTGTGCACCCGAAGATACGCCATCGAGGCCTACTTCGTCCATCTGGTATGCCATGTTTGCGCCGTACCAGTTGAGCTCACGCCATACGAGGGGATCTACATGCTGACGGAGGGGATTCTTATAAGGTGCGATCTGAATTCTCGCACCATAGCTGCCCATGTGGTGGTGGTCCTGATAGGACTGAGGCATCCACTCGTGGAACAGGATCTGGCCCATATACTTGGATTCGGGCAGATTCTGGCAGAATGCGTCACGATTATTATCGTGACCTGTGTAGAGCTGATACAGCTTGGGGAAGTTGCTGCCTTCATACTCTGTACCCTTTGTTTCATAGTACCAGTCTCTTACCATGATTTCGCCGTCGGGATTGAAGCAGGGTACCATGACGAATACTACGTTATCAAGGATATTGAGGATCTCTTCTGTGCTCTGGGAAACAAGATCATAAGCAAGATTGATGGCCATCTGTGTGCCGCCGACCTCGGTGGCATGGAGGGACATCGACTGGACCGAAACTGCCTTGCCCTTCTTGACAAGAGCATCGATTTCTTCCTGGCTGAGACCTCTGGGATCGGCCAGCTTCATGCTGGTCTGACGGATCTCTTCAAGATTCTTGTGGTTCTCGGGGGAGGTAATGATTACCTTAAGGAACGGATTTCCTTCTGTACTGGGGCCCATGTCGGTTACCGTGATACGGTCGGACTGCTTTTCAAGGAGATAGAAGTATTCTACGATCTTATCCCATCTCGCCAGTTCATAGTCGGCACCCGGTTTGAAACCAAAATGGTCAACAGGCCTTGTGATATTGCTCATAAATTTGCCTCCTTTATATTAATGTTTTGTACAGTTTTGATTGTACCATGTTAATGTATACAAGTCAATATGCTTACATTGACATTTTATTGTAAAAAGGTTATAGTGTAAAGTAGTAATACAATATAACAAGGAGGCCCTATGAAAAAGCATAGCAAACACCACACTCTTGACCGGTTCATAGGCTACAGCCGGGGCCTGAAAGGATTCTTCCTTCTGGCCGTCCTGACGACCGGCGCTTCGATTCTGTTTAACTTCCTGACTCCTCAGATAATCCGAATCACCGTCGACTCGGTCATCGGTCAGGAGCCCTTTGCCCTGCCCGATTACGCTATGGGGCTGCTTGATTCTTTCGGAGGACGCGAGTTCCTCCGTCAGAGCCTGTGGGTATGCGGCGGTGCCGTGCTTATCTGCACTGTGGCTCAGGGTCTGTGTAACCTCGCCGCTCGTCTGCTGATCTCTCACTCGACAGAGACCTATATAAAAAGGCTTCGTGATGACATTTTCCGTCATATCCAGCATCTACCCTTCAGCTGGCACACCCATAACCGTACCGGTGACATTATCCAGCGCTGCACATCCGACATGGATGTTATACGCAACTTTGTTGCCAACCAGCTGCTTGAGGTCATCCGAATCGTCACTCTGATCGTAACGGCTCTGTTCCTTATGTCGCAGATGCATCTCGGCCTGACCTGTGTGGCTCTTGTCTTTATCCCCATCGTTGCCTGCTATTCCGGCTTCTTCTTCTCGCGCATCTCCAAGCAGTTCCGCTTCGCAGATGAGGCCGAAGGCGATCTTATGGTAAATATTCAGGAAAACCTCACCGGTGTCCGTGTTGTCCGCGCCTTTGGACGCGAGCGCGGCGAACTGGACAAGTTTGATGCCCAGAGCCAGATCCTGTATGACCGTTGGGTCAACCTCGGCTATACCCTCGGTGCCTACTGGGGCATGGGCGACCTTGTCACCGGTATCCAGGTACTGACTGTCATTATTGTCGGCTGCTGGCTTGCCTTTAACGGCCAGCTCACCCTTGGCGAGTTCCTCGCCTTCGTATCCTATAACCGAACCCTTGCCTTCCCTCTGAGGAGGCTGGGCCGCATCCTCTCTGACGTAAGTAAGACCCGCGTTTCGGCCGAACGTCTTTCCGAGGTCCTCGAGGCCGAGGAAGAACACGATGCCGTCACCGATACAGAGCCCGATATGCGCGGTGATATCGTATTTGACCGTGTATCCTTTGCCTATGACGGCGAGACCGTCCTTAAGGATGTTTCATTCGAGATCCCGGCAGGCTCGACCTTCGGCATCCTGGGCAACACCGGTTCTGGCAAGAGCACCCTTTGCTATCTGCTCGACCGCCTGTATGATGTAGAACCCGAAAACGGCTGTATCACCATTAGCGGAGTTGATATCCGCACCATCAGGCGCAATTATCTCAGGCAGAATGTTGGCCTGGTCCTGCAGGAGCCCTTCCTTTTCTCCAAGACCATAGCCGAAAACATTGCGATATCCCGTTCCGATGCCTCTATGGAAGACATCCGCCGTTCGGCATCTATCGCCGATGTTGATGAAAGCATCATGGAGTTCTCCAAGGGTTACGACACCATTGTCGGCGAACGCGGTGTTACCCTCTCGGGCGGCCAGAAGCAGCGTGTCGCCATCGCCCGTACGCTTATGTGCGGTTCGCCCATCATGGTATTCGACGATTCCCTTTCGGCAGTCGACCTGACGACCGACGCACGCATCCGTGACGCCCTTCGCAGCGGCACCGACGGCGCTACCGTCATACTTATCTCTCACCGAATCAACACCCTTATGGATGCCGACCGCATTCTCGTCCTCGACAACGGACGCGCCGCGGAATACGGCACTCACGAAGAGCTGCTGGCC
>JAFOHJ010000161.1 GCA_017421885.1 Clostridia bacterium | reverse complement strand
TCCCAGCTTTCCGCTTCTGAACTCGTCGATCAGGACCTTGGCCATACGCTCGGTGTCAAGCATACCGCGTCCCTGAAGAAAACCGCGTTTTTTCGCCATTTCCTCAAGTGTATCATAGGTCATTTCCCTGCTGATGCCTGTAATGCCATAGCGCTTTACAACGTTCTCCTCATAGGAGTCTCTGAGGCATTCAAGCAGCTTGCACGCCAGGTGTTCGCGGTCGAGGATCTCGTCGCGAATGGTTCCTGTAAATGCCAGCTTGAAGCCCACCTCATCATCTTCGATTTTAGGCCACAGCATGCCGGGAGTGTCCATAAAGTCATACTTTCCGGCAAGGTTGAACCACTGCTTGGCTCGTGTTACACCGGGGCGGTTCTCGGCAACAGCCGATTTTTTGCCCAAAAGACGATTGATAAAGGACGACTTGCCCACATTGGGAATACCCATGATCATGATTTTTATCGTGCGGTTAACGCCTCGCTGGGCATTACGCTCGATAATGTCTGCGCAGCACTCTTCAACACCTTTTGTAAAGCTGCTGAGGACCTCACCCTTCTGACTGTTTGCAGTCATTACTGTGTAGCCCTTGCTGCGATAATATGCGACCCACTTTGCTGTCATATTGGGATCGGCCTGATCTTCGCGGTTGAGGACCAGCATGCGTTTCTTTCCCTCAGCGATCTGAATAAGATCGGGATTACGCGAGCTCTCAGGGATCCTTGCATCAATGATCTCGCAGACCATATCGATGCTCTTCAAATCTCCCAGCATAAGCCTGCGGGTCTTAGCCATATGCCCGGGATACCAATTGATACTCAAATCAAATACCTCCAAAACTGCCAATGGGCCACATTCTGAAGAAAACCTTTCCGATGACATCTTCCGTGCTCAGCACGCCCAACGACCTCATTCGGCTGTCAGCACTGTAATTTCGGTTGTCACCCATGACGAACACCTCGCCCTTGCCGATATAGCAGGGATATTCGGTGCTGCCCCCGTCAAAGACCGATTCATTGACATAAGCCTCGTCTATCTGTTCGCCATTAACATAAACACTGCCGTCGTCAAAGACCTCAACGATGTCTCCCTCAATGCCGATGACCCTTTTTACAAGAGGCTCTTCATCAAAGTGAGGTGCATTTATAATGACGATGTCGCCGCGCTTAGGCTGCTCGTACAAGCAGACTTGTGTGAGAACCATATCGCCATTTTCAAGAGTGGGATACATAGAGTCTCCCGAAACCCCCGAGATCCTTACAAAAAAAGCATTCATCATAACAAGGAACAGGAGAACCCAGATAAGCGACTGAGCCCACTCGAACAGTTCCACAGCAGCGCTGTTTTTCTTTGTTTTGTTATTTTCCATTGCGAACACCTTTTAAATACTTTCGCGAATTAAAATAAAGGGGACGAGCCTACCCGTCCCCCAATTTTTCGGATGTTAGATATCCTGCTTGACCTTAGCAGCCTTACCAACTCTATTACGCAGATAATAGAGCTTAGCACGTCTGACCTTACCCTTTCTCACGATCTCGAACTTTTCGATGTTGGGAGAATGTACGGGGAATGTCTTCTCGACGCCTACGCCGTAGGATACACGTCTTACTGTGATTGTCTCCTGGATGCCGCCATGCTTTCTAGCGATAACTGTGCCCTCGAAGACCTGGATTCTCTCACGTGTGCCTTCCTTGATCTTAGCGTGTACCTTGATGGTGTCACCGACATTAAAGTTGCCGGCGTCTTCCTTCAGCTGAGATTCAGTCAATTTCTTAATCAGATCCATAATTCTTGATTCCTTTCGTTCATAGATGTTCTTGCCTTGACTTTAGCAGAGGACCATCCGTATTAAATGCATGCTTGATTATAATAGCATAACCCTCTCCCGAATGCAACACTTTTTTGCATTGGGAAACAAACTTTTTTAAAGTTTTTCAAAACGGATAAAGTGCTTCAGGTTAGCTTCGAGCATTGCCTCTGCAGCAACGATCCTGCCGCTAAAATCGGGGATAAACATTCCCGGGACTGTGCCCATCATAGGCATATCGAGTACAAAGCTTTCATATCCTGCAGGAAGCACTTCGGTCTTAGCTGTTCCAAGCTGAATAAAGTCAGACAACAAGTTCCTTCTATCAATACAGCTGCTGCTAAAATTGGCAGTACCGCATTTTTTGAGCCCTGAATCTGAATTTCGCCCCGAAGCGGGCCGCTCCCTTGCACATGAATGATATCC
>JAFOHJ010000022.1 GCA_017421885.1 Clostridia bacterium | reverse complement strand
GCAGACCAATCCCGATTCCGCCTCGCATGGCCAAAGCCGGGATACCGGGACTGCTGATCCATGGTGCTGATGATAGCCTTGAGATTTGCCCTCTGGAAGGGAATCCAGCAGTAATGACCTTGCTCAAAGTCGGCATAAAAGGCATTCTGAAAGATTCTGGTGCCGTCATAGACCACTTTTTCGATGTCCATCCCGCATTCCTCAAGAACCTGCTTCAGCTCGTCATAGGTCAAACCGTCTTCGGACTGGGTTGCCACGATTTCAGGCGTCAGCGGATCGAACCGTGTCATACACCCACGCACATCTTTTAGTAGACTCAGGTGCTTTTGCATTGAATCACTCCTCGTGTGTTGATATCTATATACACGGGGGGGCCATAAGGCTCCCCGGAAAGAAGGTTGGGGGAGCCCTTTAAGCTCCGATCTATAATAAAAAAGCACCCACCAGAATTTGAAGAAATTCATAGTGCGTGCTTTTGCTTACAATGACAGTGTGGTCATCATATTTAGTTGACGTATTCCCGGGGAACCCCCGCTGGAGAAGCTGGTAATGTGCATCTATGGAAAGATGCAGAAGAACGAAAAAATACCCGAAGACATAAAGACTTCGGGCATGTGAGAACTCGGATACTGTGTTTGCTCGCGCAAAACTCGGATACTGTAGTGTCGATATTATAGCAGAACCGCAGGCGATATGCAAGTACTTGTTGGAGATTTTCCGTACAAGACCTGCACATCGCCTGTGGTATTTGAGATTGGTTTATGCTTCCTCAAGCTCTTCTGCGATGATGTCTTTGGCTTCCTCATCCCACTCGCGGAGCGCCGCTAATATCGGGGCACATTTGCCGTTTGGGGGGCAGGCAGACGAATACTTCGGGCACTTGACCCGAACATGCGCATAACCGATGAGACCAGCCGTGCCATACTTCAGGATCCGTGTGCCGGTAATGTTCAGCAGCTCTTCGCAGATATCACAGTAGTCGTAGGATGACACAGGACTCCGTTTTTCCAAATTGGACACCTCCTATAACAATATTCAGATTTGTTCCTGAGAAGGAACTATCTTAATATCATTATAGCGCATCTTTTGAAAAGTAGGGTTGCCCCCTCATTTCTCACCAACGAGGCTCTGATACATTTTCATCAGTTCAGCGACACATTCTGCCTCGGTATTGAGTTTGCCCCAAAAGCCATATGCCTGCATGACTGCACGGTCGTTCTTTTGATGAGCAGTACGAAGATCTCCCGGCATCGCAAGCTCATCATATAGATCGGCAAGAGAGCAATTCGGGTATTTTGCCCGGGCATCAAGAATGCCCTGGGCAGTTTCTTCGATCTTTTTAATTTGTGCCTCTGTAGGCGTTGGCCAAGGGAAGTTATTGTAAACGACATCCTTTGAATACCGGTAGTCACTCTTTAATCTACCGCAGACCGCACGCATCCATGCCATATGAACATTGGAGGTTAGAACGCCGAAATGGAACAGAGAAGCATCAGGGATAATCTTAACAAGATTGCTGCACAACACTTCTGGAGACATAAACCCCATAGGAACATATCTCCGACGTTCAGAGGACACCTCAGGGACAACTATAAAATTGCCTTTCGGCATATTTTCAACATGGAAACGAGTCGGCTTATCCGCAAGCTTTCGGGTGCCTGCACTTTTACTCGAAAGGCGGAAATCTCGCACCGCTTCGACCCTCTTCATGCATTCAGGCATTTTCCGCAGTTCATTGGGAGGGCAATTGCCTAACCACAGGCAGTATCGCGGATTACGATTGATGAACTCTTGAGAACCATACCAAGGCATAAACCATTTTGCAGCAGCAGGCTCACTCTTTATGAAATC
>JAFOHJ010000160.1 GCA_017421885.1 Clostridia bacterium | reverse complement strand
TCTACATATTGTTGATAATGTTGAAAATAAATCTATATCTTGACAGAATATTCTTCGGGGAGTTATGTATACTGGTTATTGACAGTAGGCAGTTGAGCATTTATAATCTTAAATCGTGATGGGGAAACCATCGAAAAAGACTTATTTAGTTGTTAAATATTGGTAATTTAGTTATCAGCGAACAGGTCCTGAAGCGTGCGGTTGCTCTTTGGACAGGCTGTTTTATCGCTGACTTTTGAAATTTAAAAGACCCATATTGAAGCATTTGAAAGGGGTATAAGATGTTCAGCAAGATCATAAAGAGAGACGGCAGAGAGGTGGAATACGACCTTTCCAAGATCTCGTCGGCCATCTCCAGAGCTATGGAGGCAACCAAGAGCATCGACGAGGGCGAGAGCCTGCGCATGGCCAAGGCAGTCGAGGCCAAGCTTGTCGAGCGTTTTGGTGACGAGGCTCCCGGTGTCGAGGATATTCAGGATATCGTCGAGGTAGTGCTGATGGATAACGGTTATGCGTCGGTATCCAAGAAATACATCATCTATCGTTCCGAGCGTACAAGGGCTCGCGACATGAAGAGCAACCTGATGAAGGTTTATAACGAAATCACATTCTCGGATGCTGAGGACAGCGATCTCAAGCGCGACAATGCCAACGTCGACGGCGACACAGCTATGGGAACCATGCTCAAGTACGGCAGTGAAGGCGCGAAGGACTTCTATGAGAAGTATATCCTCTCTCCCGAGCAGAGTAAGGCTCACAGAGAGGGCGATATCCACATCCACGACTTTGATTTCTACACTCTGACAACAACATGCTGCCAGATCGATATCGAGAGCCTTTTCAAGGGCGGTTTCTCCACAGGCCACGGCTTCCTCCGCGAGCCTAACGATATCTCCAGCTATGGCGCACTGGCTTGTATCGCCATCCAGTCGAACCAGAATGACCAGCACGGCGGTCAGAGCATCCCCAACTTTGATTACGGCCTTGCAAAGGGCGTAGCCAAGACCTTCAAGCGCATCTACGGTGCAAACCTTGCCAAGGCCGTTGTTATGCTTGAGGACATCGACGAGGGCACCGACAAGCGTCAGGCTCAGATCCGTGCCCTTATCAAGACCATATACAAGGAGTACGGCGTCGCTCCCCAGATCAACATGAGCGAGGCATACAAGGAAGTTGAGAAGCGTGAGATGGCAGCTATCGGCGTTGACGGCGAACTTTATGAAAAGTGCGCAAGATTCGCATACAAGAATGCTCTGCGTGAGACCGACAAGACCACATATCAGGCGATGGAGGCTCTGGTACATAACCTTAACACCATGCACTCCCGTGCAGGTGCCCAGACCCCCTTCTCTTCCATCAACTACGGCACCGACACCAGTCCCGAAGGCCGCATGGTAATCAAGAATGTCATGCTGGCAACAGAGGCAGGCCTCGGCCGCGGCGAGACACCCATCTTCCCCATCCAGATCTTCAAGATCAAGGAAGGTGTCAACTATAATCCCGGCGATCCCAACTATGACCTGTTCAAGCTGGCCTGCCGCGTTTCGGCAAAGCGCCTGTTCCCCAACTTCAGCTTCCTCGACGCACCCTTCAACCTGCAGTATTACAGAGAGGGTCGTCCTGAGACCGAGATCTCCTATATGGGCTGCCGCACACGCGTAATGGGTAATGTCTACGATCCCGAAAATGAGATCTCCTTCGGACGCGGTAACCTTTCCTTCACATCCATCAATATGCCCCGCATCGCCATTGAGAGTAAGGGCGATATCAAGTGGTTCTATGAAGAGCTGACACGCAAGATGGAATTGGTAACACGTCAGCTCCTCGATCGTTTTGCCATCCAGTCCAAGAAGAAGGTCAAGAACTATCCCTTCCTCATGGGTCAGGGCGTATGGCACGGCTCCAAGAACCTCTCTCCCAACGACTGTGTCGGCGAGATCCTCAAGCACGGCACACTTTCGGTAGGCTTTATCGGTCTTGCCGAGACTCTGGTAGCACTGACAGGCAAGCATCACGGCGAGAGCGAGGAATCGAGAAAGCTGGGTATGGAGATCATCACATATATGCGTAAGTATCTCGACGATCTCAGCAAGGAAATGGGCCTCAATTTCACTCTGCTGGCAACACCTGCCGAGGGCCTTTCGGGCCGTTTCGTCCGTATCGACAAGAAGAAGTACGGCGTCATTCCCGGCGTAACCGACAGAGAGTATTATACAAACAGCTTCCATGTTCCCGTTTACTATAACATTTCGGCTTATGATAAGATCCGTATCGAGGGTCCCTATCATGCGCTGACCAATGCCGGCCATATCAGCTATGTCGAGCTGGACGGCGACCCCAGCCAGAACCTTGAGGCCTTTGAGAAGGTCGTCCGCACAATGCATGACTGCGGCGTTGGATATGGCTCTATCAACCATCCCGTCGACAGCGACATCGTCTGCGGCTACACCGGCATCATCGGCGAGCGCTGCCCCCGCTGTGGCCGCCTCGAGCGCGACCATGGCCCCAAGTTCGAGCATATCCGCCGCATCACCGGCTATCTTGTAGGCACAATGGACCGCTGGAACGATGCCAAGACTGCCGAAGAGCACGACAGGGTGAAGCACAGTGTCTGATATCAGGATAAACGGCATCGTGAGTGAATCCATCACCGATGGACCGGGCATCAGATACACGGTGTTTACACAGGGCTGCGCACATAATTGCCCCGGCTGCCACAATCCCGAGACACACGACTATAACGGCGGAAGCTTCAAGAGCACCGAAGAGATGCTTGAAGCCATCAGACGTGATCCCATGATCACAGGAGTCACCCTTTCGGGCGGCGAACCCTTTGATCAGGCCGATAAGCTGCTGGAGTTTGCAAAGGCAGTCAAAGAGATGAAGCTCGAGCTGGCAGCATACACAGGCTATGTCTATGAAAAGCTTCTCAGTGAAGGCGGAAGCAGGGGAGAGCTGCTCAGACTGCTGGATGTTGTCATAGATGGCCCATTTATCATGGATCAGAGAAATCTTGACATCCGTTTCAAGGGTTCTGAGAACCAGCGCATCATCGATGTTCCTGCAAGCCTCAGTAGGGGAGAAGTCGTCCTCAAGGAAGACGGCCGATGGATCGCAGGCGAAGATCCTTTCCCGGCCATTGTCCCCGAGCGTGTTTAATATCAGTTATTCAAATGCCATCCGGCTTTATTGCCGGGTGGCATTTTCTTTTTGTCAATGTGCTGAAAAAGATTGGTTACTATGCCTAAAAAATCGTTCTGCTTTAATTGTTGATTGATAATTAACACAAAACAGCGTATAATTGTATTGGTTTTGGGCATATTGCCCTGATTATAGCTATAAAAAGGATTTTTCATAAAAGAAAGGAACAGCACATTATGAGCTACACAACAGCGTACAATGTTATCGACAAGGAAGCCGATAAGCTGATCGATCTGGCCCAGAAGATGTGGCACGAGCCTGAAACGGCATACAACGAGGTCAAGGCCTGCGCATGGCTGGCTGAGGCCCTTAAGGAATACGGATTTGAAGTAGAGACAGGCCTTTACGGCATGCCCACCTCCATTAGAGCTACATGGGGCAAGGGCCATCCTGTCATCGGTATCCTCGGCGAGTATGATGCTCTTCCCGGCATGAGCCAGAAGGTTCAGACAACTAAGGAAGCAGTTGTATCCGGTGATCCCGGTCAGGGCTGTGCACACAATCTGCTGGGCACAACTTCTCTTGGCGCAGTTCTCGGCATCAAGGCTGAGCTGGAAGAGAAGGGTCTTGAGGGTACAGTCGTATTCTATGGTTGCCCCGGTGAGGAAGTTCTGACAGGCAAGGCATTTATGGCACGTGAAGGCGCTTTCCGCGACCTCGACCTGGCATTCTCCTGGCACGGCAGCACAACTAACGAAGTAACAGACGGCATCATGACCGGCCTTAACAGTGCGATCTTCCACTTCAAGGGACGCACAGCTCATGCCGGAGGCGATCCCTATAACGGCCGTTCGGCTCTCGACGCAGCCGAGATCATGAGTGTTGGCGCAAACTATCTCCGCGAGCACGTAACAGGCGATGTCCGCATCCACTATGTATACAAGGAAGCCGGCACAGCGCCCAACATCGTTCCCGATAAGGCATCGGTCTGGTACTATGTCCGCGCATTCAGCCGCGAAGCTATCGAAGATACATATAAGAGACTCATCAAGTGTGCAGAGGGCGCAGCTCACATGACCGAGACAGAGGTCGAGATCGAGTTCCTGGGTGGCTGCTACAACACACTCAATAACAAGGTTCTCATCAAGGCTTCTCACGAAGCTCTGCTGGAAACACCTCTCCCCGTATGGACAGAAGAAGAGCTGGCCTTTGGCGACGAGCTCAACAAGCTCAGCCCCATGTATGACAGCATGGTACAGAGCGGCAAGGCACATCCTTCCATCCATAGCTCGGTGCTCGATATCCAGCACACCAACGGCTATGGCTCCACCGATGTCGGTGATGTTATGCACATCGTTCCCTGCGCTCAGGTCATGACAGCCACAAGCTCTATTGCAACACCCGGCCACAGCTGGCAGCTGACAGCATGCGCAGGCCACTCCATCGGCCATAAGGGCATGATCTACGGCGCTAAGGTAATGGCTGCCGCAGCTATGAAGTTCTATGAGGACAAGGCTCTGGTCGAGGCTGCAAAGGCCGAGTTTGCTGAGGTCATGAACGGCAAGACATATAATTGTCCCATCCCCAAGGAAGTACCCATTCCTCAGCCCAAAAAATAAGCTTCAGCTTATTTTTTGGGACCCCATATTCAAATAGATTTGCGGTGAGTGAATCACTCGCAAATCGTACGCCGCCATTCTGACCGGCGGCGAGGGGACCCCGAATTAAATAGATTTTGCCGAAATAAATCCGGCAAAATCAGAACGCCGAACTGTCGGCGCGATGCAGAAGCATCGTGGGGCCCTGAGAGAATCCAGTATACAGGCATTCGAAACTTAAAATAAAAGGAGAAGAGAAAATGATCGGTTCTATCGCTATCGAAAAGATCAGAAATGAAAAAGAGACATTCATCGATCTCGCACAGAAGATGTGGGATAATCCCGAAGTAGGTTATAACGAAGTCAAGGCATGCGCATGGACAGCTGAAGTCCTCGAAAAGTATGGCTTTGAGGTAGAAGTAGGCGCATACGACCTGCCCACCTGCGTAGTCGGACGTTGGGGCAGCTGCCATCCCGTGATCGGCCTGCTCGGTGAGCTTGATGCTCTTCCCGGCATGAGCCAGAAGCTCCAGACAACAAAGGAACCCGTCGTAGTCGGCGGTGCAGGTCAGGGCTGCGGCCACAACCTGCTGAATGTAGCCTGCCTCGCAGCAGCAGTCGGCATGAAGGCCGAGATGGAAGCAAAGAACCTGCCCGGCACAGTCGTATTCTACGGCTGCCCCGCAGAAGAGCTTCTGACAGGTAAGGTATTTATGGCCCGCAACGGCGCCTTCAAGGATCTTGACTGTGCATTTGCATGGCACGGCGGCAAGATGAACTCGGTAGGCCTTGGCGGCGGCAACGGCCTCAACAGCGCAACATTCCACTTCAAGGGCCGCACAGCCCATGCAGGCGGCGACCCCTACAACGGCCGTTCGGCTCTCGACGCATGCGAGATCATGAGCGTTGGTGCAAACTATCTGCGCGAGCACGTAACAGGCGACATCCGTATCCACTATGTATATAAGGAAGCCGGCACAGCTCCCAATATCGTTCCCGATAAGGCTTCGGTATGGTACTATGTCCGCGGCATGAACCGCAAGAATATCGAAGAGACCTATGCACGCCTTGTAAAGTGTGCTGAAGGCGCAGCTCATATGACCGAGACCGAGCTCGAGATCGAGTTCCACGGTGGCTGCTACAACGGCATGGCTAATGAGTATATGGCAAGAATGACACATGCTCTGATGGAAGAGATGGAGAAGCCCCAGTGGACAGAAGAAGAGCTGGCATTTGCCCACGAGCTCAACAATAACAGCGACCAGTATGCCACAATGAAGGCAAACGGCCAGCTGGAAGGCTGCCCCATCCATGACGGTGTTGCTCCTCTTGTTAAGAGAATGGGCGGCGGCGGTTCCACCGACGTTGCTGATGTTCAGCACATCGTTCCCTGCATCGGCGTAAACACAGCTACATGCAACCTCGCTGCTCCCGGCCACAGCTGGCAGATCACAGCCTGCGCAGGCATGGGCATCGGCTATAAGGGCATGCTGTTCGGCGCCGAGGTAGTTGCAGCTGCAGCTATCAAGATGATCGAGGAGCCCGAGCACCTCGAGGCAGCAAAGAAGGAGTTCGAGGAAATGATCAAGATCGAACCCTATAACTGCCCCATCCCCATGGATATTCCCGTACCTCAGCCCCAGAAGTAATCGGAGATTACTTCCGGGGACCCCAGTATAAATAGATTAGCGGCGAGGGGACCCAACAACAGATAAGCAATTGATTCAGGCCTGCCGGCTGGGGAGACTCCCGGCCGGCAGGTTTTCCTTTTGAAAGGAGAAAAGTAATATGAGAGACAGCATTGCCATCAAAACCATCAAACAGGAAGAAGAAAACATCATAAAGCTGGCCCACGATATGTGGGAATGTCCCGAAACAGCATATAACGAGGTCAATGCCTGCGCCATGACGGCAAAAATGCTGAAAGAATACGGCTTTGAAGTCGAAACAGGTGCATTTGGCCTGCCTACCTGTGTAGTTGGCCGCTGGGGTAAGGGCCATCCTGTTATAGGCCTGCTGGGTGAGCTTGATGCTCTGCCCGACCTTTCGCAGAAGGTCCAGCCCGATAAAGAGCCAGTCACCGCAGGTGAACCCGGACACGGCTGCGGCCATAACCTCCTCAATGCGGCATCACTTGCCGCTGCAGTTGGTATCAAGGCCGAGCTGGAGCAGAAGGGTATGGAGGGTACTGTGGTATTCTACGGCTGTCCTGCCGAAGAAGTGCTTACAGGCAAGGCTTTCCTTGCCCGTAATGGTGCCTTTGACGAGCTCGACTGTGCCTTTGCATGGCATGGCGACAGTATCAACCGCGTTATGACCGGCCGTCACACCGGTATAAACAGCGCTGTGTTCCATTTTAAGGGCCGTACAGCCCATGCAGGCGGCGATCCCTACAACGGACGCTCGGCTCTTGATGCCTGCGAGATCATGAGCGTTGGAGCTAACTATCTGCGCGAGCATGTCACAAGCGATGTACGTATACATTA
>JAFOHJ010000159.1 GCA_017421885.1 Clostridia bacterium | reverse complement strand
TTGGTCTGCGCGGTATATGGATATCTGTTTTCAATTCTATTTCCGCATTCTGCAACGCGGGTATGGATATCATCGGAGAAAACAGCCTTATGGATTATGCTGAAAATCCTATACCAGCAACTGCTGCAGCGAAGAACACCATGAATACAGAGTCAGCATAGATTAGCTTTCGGCCCCCGGTCATCCGGGGGCCTTTTTTTGCCTTCCCCTTGATGGGGAAGTACGCATCCAAGGCTCCTTTTGAAAGGAGCTGTCACCCGAAGGGTGACTGAGGTTTGGCAAAGCGAATATCCGTTATCATGGCGGCTGTCGCAAGACTTCATGGCCAAACACCCGTCAGGCTCCGCCTGCCACCCTCTAAGTGCCCTTGGGGTATTCAAAAGAGGGCTAAGAGAACGCTTGGTTCTTACTGTCAGCGGCCATGTAGGGGCGAGCATTGCTCGCCCGCAAATCCCTGCCCTTGCCTTTATTTTAAATTGATACTATAATAAACTCATATCCCCATAAGGAGGAAAATTATGAGTCAGAATATAAATGATCTGGGCACGGTCAAGACGGTCATCACCTGCCCCAACCTCAAGTGCGGCGCAAAGCTGCGCGTTCCCGTGGGCGAGGGCAAGCTGCACATCACCTGCCCCAAATGCGGCCTCGAGTTCATGCACGATTCGGGCGGCGAGAAGGAAAAGACCGAGATGTTCAGCAGCTTTGGTCTCGATAAGATGCTTGGCATGGAGGCCGATAAAAAAGCCGACACCGGGTTCGACCCCGATGTTTTCAAGGCTCTGGGCCTCGACAAGATTTTCGGCAATGACAAAAAATGATCCCCTCCGGAGGTAACTGATATGAAGTTTCTCGTTTACGGCGCAGGCAACACGGGCCATGCCCTCGCTGCCTATCTTGCCGACCGAAAGGCCGATGTGGTCATCTACACACGCGACCCCATCAAGGCCGAGGCTATAAATAACAGGGGCATCACCGCCGAGGGTGACCTTGAGGGCACATATAATATGGCCGCCACCGCCTGCCTCGAGAGTGCGGTAAGAGATGCCGACTGCATAATCGTTATGACCCAGGCAGGGGCCCACCGCGAGGCTGCCGAGGCCATGCTGCCCTATGTCAGGGCGGGTCAGACCGTGCTGGTGTTCAACAGCAACTGGGGCGCGCTGGAGTTCAAGCAGGTGTTCGGCCCGAAGGCCGATGATGTGACCATCGCCGAGACGGGCGCCCAGCTGTTTGTCGCATCCATGCCCGAGCCCTGCCGCGTAAGGCTGAGCATCAAGGCCAAGGTCACCCTTGCCGCCTGCGATAAGGCCAAGACCCAGCCGCTGGTCGATATGCTTTCCCCCTGGTTCCCCCAGTTTGAGGCGGCATCGTCGATCCTCGAGACTACGTTGGGCACCACCAACCCCGTTATCCATGTTCCGGTGACCATCATGAACGCCGCGAGAGCCGAGAAGGGCGACCATTTCCTCTTTTATGCCGACGGTGTGTCCCGCGCGGTGGTCGAACTTATCCTGAAGCTCGACCGCGAGCGTATGGCGGTGGCAAAGGCATTGGGAGTCGACACCACCGATGTTCTTTCGGGCATCAACAGCTTCTGGCCTCAGAAGCACGACGATCTTTACGATGCGCTGACCCTCAACCCCTCCTATCAGAGGTCGGTAGGCCCCAAAAAGCTGGATCACCGTTTCCTTTCGGAGGATATTCCCTTCGGCATCGCGCCGATATCCGAGATAGGCAGGGTCATCGGCATCCCCACCCCCGACACCGATGCGCTGCTTTCCTATCTCAGGCTGTTCCTGCCCGAGAGCATGACGGCCTGCCCCCTCGCCTTCACAAAAGAAGACCTGGGAGTGTGAGAGGCACCTGCGGGCGAGCACTGCTCGCCCCTACAACCATCTGACGGAAAAGCACCCTGTAGGGGCGTGCATTGCACGCCCGCCGTCACGAAACGACTGATAAGAAAAACAAATCCGCCTGCCATTGCCGCAGGCGGATTTTTTAATTCGTTAAGGCATAAGTTTGTAAATAAATGAAGTATTAAACTGAAAAAGGGTTAAATTTATAGATGTGGTATGTTATAAT
>JAFOHJ010000005.1 GCA_017421885.1 Clostridia bacterium | reverse complement strand
CTGAACACCGCAGTACTCAGCTGTGCCGCGGCCTGTAGCGCCGATGAAGCCTGTGGAGTGAGAGTCGTCGACCATGACCAGAGCGCCGTACTCGTCAGCCAGATCGCAGATGCCCTTCAGGTTGGCAATGTAGCCGTCCATCGAGAATACACCGTCTGTAGCGATCAGCTTGATGCGGCAATCCTTAGCCTCTTCCAGCTTAGCGCGGAGGTCTTCCATGTTGTTGTTCTTATAGCGGAATCTCTTAGCCTTGCAGAGACGTACGCCGTCGATGATGGAAGCGTGGTTCAGCTCGTCGGAGATAACTGCGTCATCGGGTCCGAGCAGTGTCTCGAAGAGACCGCCGTTAGCGTCGAAGCAGGATGTGTAGAGAATTGTGTCGTCTGTGCCGAGGAACTGCGAGATCTTCTGCTCGAGTTCCTTGTGGATCTGCTGTGTGCCGCAGATAAAACGTACGGAGGACAGACCAAAGCCCCAGTTGTCATAGCTGTTCTTTGCAGCTTCGATCAGAGCGGGGTGGTTGGACAGGCCAAGATAGTTGTTGGCGCACATATTGATAACGCCCTTAGCCATTGTTGTATCAATGCTGCTCTTCTGAGGAGTTGTGATGATACGCTCAGCCTTAAATGTGCCGGCTTCCTTAATGCCTTCTACTTCATTTGCGTAAAAGCCCAGAGCTTCTTTTGCATTCATTGGAGAAATCCCCTTTCAATATATTGAATGTGTTTTTTAAGTCCTATGCCCGGAGAATGTCCGGGCATAGGATATTTATCCACAGGGTGTGACTTATTTCTTTGTTGTCCAGTCGAGAACGACCTTGCCGGAGTTGCCCGAAAGCATAGCTTCGAAGCCCTTCTCAAACTCTGTATAGTGGAATCTGTGTGTGATGACGGGTGTCATATCGAGGCCGCCCTGGACCATGTGCTTCATCTGATACCATGTCTGGTACATCTTTCTGCCATAGATGCCCTGAATTGTGAGGCCCTTCATGATGATTGTGTTCCAGTCTGTGATCATATCCTTGCCCTGGAGGCCGAGGAGAGAGATCTTACCGCCGCACATCATGTTGCTGATCATCTGTCTGAGAGCGGGCTGAGCGCCGGACATCTCGAGACCTACATCAAAGCCCTCGAAGATGCCGAGTTCCTTCATCTTCTCTTCCAGGCTCTCACGGCCGGTGTTGACGCATGCTGTAGCACCCATCTTTGCAGCCAGCTCGAGGCGGTAGTCGTTGAGGTCTGTGATAACAACAGTTCTTGCACCTGCAAACTTAGCGATGCCTGCTGCCATGATGCCGATGGGGCCTGCGCCTGTGATCAGGACGTTCTTACCGACCAGATCCCACATCAGAGCTGTGTGTGTAGCGTTACCGAAAGCGTCGAAGAAAGAAACGACGTCATCGGGCAGATCGTCTTCGATTGTAACTACGTTTGTGGCGGGGATGCAGAGATACTCTGCAAAAGCACCGTCGCGGTTTACGCCGACGCCCTTTGTCTTTTCGCACCACTGGCCGTTGCCTGTACGGCAGTTATAGCACTCGCCGCAGACCAGATGGCCTTCGCCGGAAACTCTCTGGCCGACCTTAAGGCCTGTTACGCCTTCGCCCAGCTCAGCGATCTCGCCGACATACTCGTGACCTACTGTGTAGGGAGGATTGATGTTCTTCTCTGCCCATTCGTTCCAATCCCAGATATGAACGTCTGTGCCGCAGATTGCTGTCTTGCGGATCTTGATCAGAACTTCGCCGGGACCGGGTGTGGGAACGGGAACCTGTGTGAGGATCATACCCTTGACCTTACCGGGCTTGACCAGTGCATCCATCATTCTTGCCATTGTATACATCTCCTATGATTAAATTTAAATATTCAAAGAACATTCTTCATTAATTTTAGCACTATCCAGTAAAAAGTGCAACAATATTTCGTCAAACTGCTATCTGTTATTGTGCAAAAATTTTAACAATCTTTTTCGTACGACATGCCAGTTAAAAATGTGATATAGTAAGGCATAGATACCGCACACCAATTTTTAAAGGAGTATCTTTTATGAACAAGCGCGAACGTTTTGAAAGCTTTCTGGCAAATCAGCCTGTAGATCGAGTTCCCATTGCATTCTTCCATCACTTCACCGAGCGCTCAGAGTGGCTCAAGGGCGTCGAGCGCCCCGACATCTTCGAAAAGAATATCGACGGCCACCGCAAATCACGCGAGATCTTCGACCCCGATGTTATCAAGGTCATGAACGACTCGCTCATGCTCATGCCGGTCGACCTTTCCGAGGTCAAGTGCGCCGCCGACCTGCCCAAGCTCAAGGCTCCCGCTCCTGATTCTCCCTTCATGCAGAAGACAAAGGAGCTCACCCTCCGCGCCCTCGAGTTCTATAAGGATTCCGAGGCTCCCAAGTTTGTAACCGGCTTCTCCCCTGCCATGGTCCTTAAGACAGCGGCAAGCCGCATTCCCGATGGACGTAAGCTGGACCTCGTCGGCTTCCTGCGCGAAGATCCCGAGTCGTTTGTAAAGGCTCTTGATATCCTCGCAGAGACCATCATGGGCCTCAACGAGATGCTTATCAAGGAATGCGGCGCCGAGGGCATATATTTCAGCGTAAATAACCAGAACAACTTCTTCCCACAGGATCTTTACCGCCAGTACATCACACCTTCCGATAAAAAGGTCATCGAGCACGCCAATTCCCTCAGCAAGATCAACATGCTTCACATCTGTGGCTTTGCCGGCCTCACAAACGACCTCGAGCTCTTCAAGGACTATGACTGTGCCGCAATCAACTGGGCTGTCACCATCGAAGGTGTATCCCTTAAAGAAGGCAAGAAGCTCTTTGGCGGCAAGCCCGTCTTCGGCGGCTTCCCCCAGACCGGTGTTCTTGATTCGGGCACACGCGAAGAGGTAGTTGCCTATACACACAAGATCCTCGACGAGGCAGGCTCTGTCGGCATCATGATCGCCGCCGACTGCACCGTCCCCACCGATCTTGACGATAATCGCCTTGAATGGGTACGTCAGGCCTGCATCGACTACGCGAAGAAGTAATAGTTGCCAAGCCTTCCCCCTGTGTGGGGAAGGTGTCGCCCGAAGGGTGACGGATGAGGGCAAAATGTCCCCCTTGCCCTGAGTATCCTTCAGGGGATGCACAGAGGAGGCATTATCCCTCCGGGTTCGCTTTGCTCACCCACCTCCCTTTAGGCAAGGGAGGCAGAGTAAAATACCCGCCTAACGGAAAAGCACCTTCCAAAACTTCATACAGAAACAAAAACAGCCTGTGGATCTCTCCACAGGCTGTTGATTATTTTTGTGAAATTATTCTACAGAGATGATGTAGGAGTAAACAGGCTGGCCGCCGAAAATGATATTGATCTCGGCATTCTTGGCTTCCTTCTGAAGGACCTCAGCTACGCCCTGAGCCTGCTCTTCGTCAGCGCCCTCACCGTAAATGACGGTGATGAATGTGCTCTTCTTGTCGGCGATCTCGCCTGCAAGCTTCTTGACAACGCTGTCGAACTTCTTGCTTGTGTGAACAAGCTTGCCCTCAGCCATAGCCATAAAGTCGCCTTCCTTGATGTTGCGGCCGTCAAACTCGCTGTCGCGTGCAGCATATGTGATCTGACCGGTGCGTACATTCTGGATAGCCTTTGTCATGTTGGCTTCGTTAACTGCCAGCTCGACATCGGGGTCGAATGCCAGCATAGCAGAAAGTCCCTGAGGAATGGTCTTTGTGGGCAGAACGACTACCTGCTTATCGGAAAGAGGAGCAGCCTGCTCGCTGGCCATGATGATATTCTTGTTGTTGGGCAGAACGAATACTACCTCGGCAGGTGTTGCATCGATAGCATTCAGGATATCCTCGGTAGAGGGGTTCATTGTCTGTCCGCCCTTTACCATGCTGTCGACACCCAGATCCTCGAATACCGAGCTTACACCATCGCCTGCCGCGACAGCAACAAAGCCGTAACGGTTCTCGGGAGCGGCAATGTGACGCTCGCCCAGGTTCTCAGCCATAGCCTCACGCAGCAGTTCTTCGTGCTGAGCGCGCATATTCTCGATCTTGACTGTCAGCAGGGGGCCATACTTGAGGCCTTCGCCCAGAGCCTTGTCGGGTGTGTCGGTATGGACGTGGACCTTGATGATCTCGTCGTCCTCTACGACTACAACGCTGTCGCCGATGCCGTTGAGGAACTCACGCAGCTTGTCGGGGCTGCGCTTGGGATCCTTCGAGCGCTCTGCGATAAACTCGGTGCAGTAGGAGAATGTGATCTCGCCTGTGTCAAACTGGCTGAAATCGGCCATTGCTGTGGGGGATTCCAGCTTGGGCTTGTTGCCCAGCTTGGGCATGAAGACCGAACGGAGGCCTTCCTTGCCTGTCAGAGCATTATACATACCCTCGAGAAGGACGATATAGCCGAAGCCGCCGGCGTCGACAACGCCTGCCTTCTGAAGGACGGGATTCTGGTTGACTGTGTCTTCAAGAGCTACCTTTGCAGCCTCGATAGCAGCCTCAAGGACCTTCTCACAGTCGCGGTCAGCCTTGGCTGCCTTGACGGCTGCCTCTGCCGAAATTCTCGAAACTGTCAGGATGGTTCCCTCAGCAGGCTTAAGGACTGCCTTATAAGCTGCGGCAACGCCCTCGGTCAGGCCGTTGGCAAGGTTGCCGCCGTCTGCCTGCGAAAGATCCTTCATGCCCTTTGCAAAACCGCGGAACAGCAGCGATGTGATAACGCCCGAGTTGCCGCGCGCACCGCGCAGAACTGCCGATGCAGCTACATCAAGAGCCTTGCCGAGTGTAGGTGTGCTGAGCTTGTTCAGCTCCTTTGCCGCTGCATTAAGGGTAAGCGACATATTGATACCTGTATCACCGTCGGGGACGGGGAATACATTAAGATCGTTGATCTCTTCCTTGCGGGCGTCAACGGCGGCTGCGCCCTCAATCATCATATTTTTGAAAAGTTCGCCGTCAATAAACTTTGCCAATTTATTTCCTCCATTCACAGGTGTATCAGGCCTTGATGCCGTCTACGCAGACGGTGATCTTTCCCGTCTTGAAACCTGTCTGTCTTTCTACGTTATATTTAACTTCTGCAATTATAGGTTCTGCCACTGCCGCGATATTAACAGCAGGGTCGACGGCAATGTGAAGCTCGATATCAACCTTGCTGCCGTCTTCTGAGGGGCTTACAAAAACACCCTTTGTCATCTGCTCGCCCTTGAGCAGCCTGACGATGCCGTCTTTGACCGAAGTCTCGGTCATACCCTTGACTCCGAAGCACGCTGTTGCAGCATGGCCGGCCACAGCGGCGATGACCTTGTTCGAAACAGCGATGATGCCATTGTTATTCTCCAGTTTCATTTTTCCCCTCCAAACGACCGATAAAGGGCCATAGAATAACTATTCTACCCTTGATTATATCACAGCCCATTCCTAATTGCACGAAAAATTTTGGCAATCTAAGTATCTTTATTGAGGTTCAACCTTATTTTCAGGGCTTGAGTATTATCATTCCGGCGTGAACGCCTCTTTCATTGCCTGTGCGGCGATGCGACCAGTAAAGATCGGGGTCGCCGCAGCGGGTGCAGCGGCCGGACAGATCAATATTATAGGGCAGCACCCCGGCTCTTATGAGCGACGAATAGGTGAGCATCTTAAGGTCAATGTGCCACTTATTTCCCTCGCGATAGAAATAGTCGGGCACCTGATGTGCATATATATCAAAAAGGATCTCCTTAACATCATCGTCGGTCTCGAAGCACCTGCGGCAGATGGAAGGACTTACGGCAGCGATTAGGTTCTTGGGCTGGGTGCCGTATTCCTCGCCCATCTTCTTGATGGTCTTCGACAGTATCCCATTTGCAACGCCGCGCCATCCGGCATGAACGGCAGCAATGGCGTGCTCTTTTTTATCATAAAGCATGATCATCTGGCAGTCGGCATAGAATGCGGCCAGAACGACACCGGGAACATTGGTGATGATGGCATCGCAGCCATCGGGCCTGCCCACCTGACGGAAGCCGCCCTCGCGCTCGCGGATGACCTCGATCTTATCGGTGTGAAGCTGGCATGTGCGTACGATATCGTCGTATTTTCCGCCGATGGTTTCGGCGGCAATGGTATAGTTGCGCTTTATATCGTTTTCGTTATCGCCGCCGGTATAACGGAAGTTGAGGCTCTCGAAGATGCCCTTCGAAACACCGCCCTGGCGGGTGAAAAAGCCATGTCCTACCTGGCTGTACATGGAAAGCTGAGGTGAAACAAGATATATTCCGCCTTTTTCAAAGCTCTTTTCAATAAGTTCAGACATAATTAAATACCTTCCCTCTTATCTGAAGTCTATTGCCTGGGTCTCGATGCATTTCCCGTTATTATCGAGGACAAAAAGCGCCCCCTGCATAACCGGATCGGCTTCGGCATAATCATATCTAACGTAAGGTTCGCCCAAAAACATATCTATCGAGCATTTGGGCTTGATTCCGAGCACCGACTGGCTCGAGCCGGTCATACCCAGATCGGTGATATAGCCTGTGCCTTTGGGCAGAGCCTGAAGGTCGCGCGTGGGCACATGGGTGTGTGTACCGAACACAACGGCTGCCCTGCCGTCCATATAATAGCCGAAGGCACGCTTTTCGCTTGTTGCCTCGGCATGGATATCAAAGATGAACAGATCGGCATCCACTTCTCTCAGGATGCGGTCGGCCGCCTCAAAGGGGCTGTTGTTGCGATAGTCCATATCCACCCTGCCCAGAAGATTGGCAACGCAGACTCGCCTGCCATCAATGTCGATGGTGGCATATCCGCTGCCCGGGGCGCGCGAAGACACATTATAGGGCCTTACGATATACCTGTGATCGTCGAGATAATTATAAAGACGCCTGTCGTTAAAGGCGTGGTTTCCAAGAGTTATGATATCAGCGCCGGCGTAAAAAAAATCGTCGGCCGTGTCGGGCGAAAGTCCTCTCCCGTTGTCGTTGGCATTTTCGCCGTTGACTATTACAAGGTCGGCTTTAAGCTCGCGTCTGAGGGCATTGAGCCTTGTTTTCACAAGCTTTCGGCCCGCCGATCCGCAGACATCGCCTATAGCAAGTATTCTCAAAATATTGTACTCCTTAACCTGTTGACAAAAATTATTTTTCCAGTTATGATTATTAGGTTGAATGTGCGCCCGTAGCTCAGCAGGATAGAGCGACCGCCTCCTAAGCGGTAGGTCGGAGGTTCGAATCCCCTCGGGCGTGCCATTTTTATCAAGCACCGGAAGCCATGTTCATGCGTGGATGCCGGTGTTTTTTCTTTACCTGCTTATAATACTCTTTTCGCTTCAATTTCGCAATACTCGTATGCTTTAAGCCTCATCACAAGGAGGAAATCATTATGACCGCGCTTTCCATTTTTCGTGCCAATAACCCCCTCTGTTTTACCCATACATATCTTGCATCGGCCTTCCATAACGGCGGCACCATCTCGTCCCGCCGCGGCATCGACCGCTATTTTACCGACTGCGAAAAATACGGCGCCCATGCCAAAAAATCATGGAATGCCACAGCTGACGAGACCCGCAAGCTGGCCTGTCTGCTCGTCGGAGGCGAAAGCAGCCGGGGCATCGCCTTCACCAAGAACACAGTCGAGGGGCTCAACCTCATTGCACGCGCCTTCCCCTGGCAAAAGGGCGACAATATCGTCGTAAGCGACCAGGAGCACACCTCCAACCTCATGCCCTGGCTGGCCCTGAAGGATATCGGGGTGGAATGCCGTGTTGTGAAGGCCGAAAGTTATTCACCGGATGTGGATAACTTTGCCGCAGTCGTCGACGAACATACAAGGATGATCGCCGTCAGCCATGTTCAGGCCTCCACAGGATACACCTGCGACCTTGAGGCCCTGGGAAGCTTCTGCCGCCGCAGGGGGATATTCCTTGTGGTCGATGCCATCCAAAGCCTCGGCCTACTCCCCTTCAAAGCCGAGGAGTGGGGAGTCTCGGCGGTATCGTGCGGAGGGCACAAGGCGCTTCTGGCCGTCCCCGGCATTGGCATCCTCTATGTATCTCCCGCCCTGCTCTCCATACTTAAGCCTCAGCACGCAGGCAGCTCGGGTGCGATGACCATCGACCGCGAAAAATGGGAGAATGTATGCCTTGATCCGCTTTCGGCCCTGAAGCTGGAGCAGAGCAACCTCAATTACCCCGGAATATATGCCCTGAACGAAGGCCTCTCCCTGATCGTCAATGCAGGCATTGAGCCTATTGCCGATCATATCGCATCGCTTTCTACCCTGCTCTATAAGGGACTTGAAGAAATCGGCTATACCATCGTTACTCTCGCTGACCCCGCGCACCGCGCCGGCATTATCTTGGTAAGTGTTCCTGACCCCGACGGGATGCGCGATTTTATGGCTGAAAACAATGTTGCCGTCAGCCGCATGGATGCAGGTTTTGTGCGTTTTTCGTTGGCTGCATGCTCGAATGACGAGGATGTTGCCGCCGCACTCCGCGCGGCAAAACGCTATTATGATTCATTTATCTCAAGTAAATAAAAGAAGAAAAGCTCCGCTTGCTGTGCAAGCGGAGCTTTTGATTTTATCTGATTTTTTCGGGATACACTTCATATCTGCCATCAGAATATACTATGACAGTTCCGCGGAACAGTTCTCTTTCAAAGACAATTCCTTTATGGCTATATACGAAGCTGAAGCTCACCGCCCCAAGTTCACCCTGTTCGGACACTTCTTCCGATGCGGCTATAAACTGCCCGGCATCCATATCATTTTCATATCCGATCTCATACATGAGCTCAGATGCCGGCTCAAGAGCTTCGACGGGTATATATGCACCATCAGCATCACAATAACCTGTGCTGCAGGCAGTCTTATCAGATATATTCTGAACCAAAACCGGACGGTTATTCTCATTTATGCCTGATGAAGAGCACACCGCTATCCCTTTGCCGTAAGCCGGTCTCTCACAGAGCTTCCATGAAAACACAGCAGCACATTCACGATCATTGCCGTATAAAGGCTCAAGCTTGCCGTCAAAATCTCCCTCTTCGGGCAATAACAGATAGTCTGCCAGCAGGAATATCGTTGCTATAGCGCAAACGATAAGACCCATTCGCCAATATTTCTTCATCATGGCCAAAAATCTTTTATCCTATCAGCATTGACATTACGGGCACGGTCAGCAGACAAAGTACCGTTGTGGCGAACACCGTCTTGGATGCAAAAATATGGTCCTGCTTATAGCTCTCGGCAAGGATGGCCGTTGTGGCACCTGCCGGCATGGCCGTCAGCATCATAAGCACCATATAGGCCTCATGGCCTACATCGAGCATTCCGCCGAACAGCTTCATAAATGCCCAAAGCGCCGCAGGCAGCAGAATAAGCTTGGTTGCCGCCAGATAGAGAACATCCTTCTCGAACACCGACTTGATATCGCACTCGGCAAGGATGGTGCCGATGAGAATGATGCCCAGAGGGCCCGTGATGCTGCCGAGGCTGACAACAACAGTCTCGACAGTGTAGGGCACCTGAATGCCCAGCAGCATACGGCCTACACCGAGAACAACACCGATGATGCCGGGGTTGGTGACGACCTTTTTAATGAGAGCCGCGCCCTTCTGGTCGGGAGAGAGGAAGGCAATGCCCACCGACCAGTTGAATACTACGTTGGAAATGAGATAGAAGGAGCCATAGAAGGTTCCCATCTCGCCGAAGGCGCTGGATACCAGCGGCAGGCCGATGAAGCCGATGTTGCCCACCAGCAGGGTGAACTTCATGATCGAGCGCTTGCCAGGGTCGGCAAACTTATAGATAAATCCGCCTATCAGCCATGCAAAAACACACACTCCCGAGGAGATAAACAGAACGGCTGCGCCTTCCTTTATCATATCGGCGGTCATATCGCCCAGGAAGGATTTGAATACCATGCAGGGCAGCGTTACCTTGAGGCAGAAATCGGTGAAGCCGCTTCGGTTCTTGCCGGTTATCATCCCGGCTTTGCTTAAAACAACGCCGATGATCATATATGTCAATATCACCGACAGCGATTTGAGCAGTACATTGATGTCCATAAATACATCCCTTTCACTTTTTGTTATATTATGATTTTATATTATAAATCACTTATGTGCAACAGAAAGAGTACAAGAAAAACAGCGGCATTTCTGCCGCTGCTCTTCTTTACACTACATAGGAAGGAGATTATTATGAAAAAACATCTGGTGCGGTCGGAGGGACTTGAACCCTCACGGATCTCTCCACCGGCTCCTGAAACCGGCGCGTCTGCCATTCCGCCACGACCGCATATTGAAGAAGAATATCCATGCCGCTTCGCCGCCGGAATATCCTCTTCTCGTTCATGTTGGTCTTCATCATCTCCGGCACCTCTTTCTTTTTCTGATTTTTATCGGGGCTCTTATTTATGTCTCTATTATATCAGTTATTTTTCCCCTGTCTTTTTCACCCTGGACTTTCAATGTCGGGAGTGTTGTGGCGGCATCCTCGCGTCTTAGCCCTCTTTGGGAAAGAGGGTGGCAGGCGAAGCCTGACGGGTGTTTGGCCAGCAGTCTTACGCCAGCCGCCATGTTGACGGATAACCACCTTGCCAAACCTCAGTCAGCTGCGCTGACAGCTCCTTTCAAAAGGAGCCTTGGATGCGCCCCCGCAAAAGCCCCTGATATTTAATCGTTTATCTATCTTGCGCCGGATAAAACCATCTGATATAATAGAAAAGTTATAATTTCAAGAATAAGAGGTGCATAAATGTCCAAGCTTTCCAATCTTTTCGCGGCTCAGGATATGACCGAGGGTACCCCCTGGAAAAAAATCGTATCTTTTGCCATCCCTCTGCTGATAGGCAACATTGCCCAGCAGCTTTACAATACAGCCGACTCGGTTATCGTAGGTAAATATGTCGGCGACCTTGCCCTCGCTGCCGTTGGCGGCTGCGGCCCCCTCATCAACCTGCTTATCGTCCTCTTTGTAGGTATCTCCACCGGCGCCGGCATCATGGTAGCCCAGTATTTCGGCGCGCGCCGCAAGGAAGACCTTTCGGGCGCTGTCGGCACCTGCATGATGCTGACCCTCATCGCCTCGCTGTTCATGATGGTCGTGGGTACAATGATCTCCGAACCCATGCTCAGGCTGGTAGGCACACCCGACGAGACATTTGATATGTGCCTGTCCTACCTCAGGATCTACTTCCTCAGCATCGCCGGCATGGGCTTCTATAACATTCTGGCCGGTATCCTCCGCGGTATGGGCGACTCGATCAGCGCACTTAAGTATCTTATCGTAGCGGCTCTGCTCAACATCGCTCTTGACCTGCTGTTTGTTGCCAAGTTCGGCATGGCTGTTCAGGGTGTTGCCATCGCTACAGCCATCGCCCAGTTGATCTCTGCCATGCTCAGCGCAAAGAAGCTCTTCTCCATGCGTGACGTCATGCATCTTGAAAAGCGTCACTTCAAGATCCACAAGGTCTATGCCACCCAGCTGGTTCGCCTCGGCCTGCCCTCCGGCCTTGCCCAGGCTGTTATGTCCTGCTCGGCTCTGGTAGTTCAGTCGCTGACCAACTCCTTCGGCGCTACCTTCGTTGCCTGCAACACCATCGTAATGCGTGTCGACGGCTTCGTTATGATGCCCAACTTCTCCTTCGGCAACGCCATGACCACCTACACAGGCCAGAACATCGGCGCCGGCCGCATCGACCGCGTTGAACAGGGTGTTAAGGACGGCCTCAAGCTGATCATCGGCACAGCCGCTTCCATCGTTGCCGTTATTGTCGTATTTGGCCCCGTACTCATGGGCTTCTTCACCGACACACAGTCGCTGATCGATATGGCCACACAGATGATGCGTATCGTAGCTCCCGGCTATATCGCCTTTGCCGTTACACAGTCGCTCTCGGGCGTTATGCGCGGCGCCGGCGACACCACAACTCCCATGTGGATCTCCTTCTTCACAACGCTGGTCGTTCGTGTTCCCCTTGCATATCTGCTGGCTTACCTTACACGCAGCTC
Source organism: Clostridia bacterium (assembly GCA_017421885.1). Next base: position 957 of record JAFOHJ010000005.1, on the reverse strand, counting down.
CGAGAACCCCAACGGTGACCCCCGTGTTATCTTCTTCTCGCTCCTCTGCTCGTGGACAGTCGGCTGTATCATCAATGTTATCGCCTATCGCCGCGGTAAGTGGCGCACAAAGGCCAAGATGAAGAGAATCGAAGAATAAGCAAAAATCGTCCGCCTTCCGGCGGACGATTTTTTTACTTCTTTTTATATTTTCTCTCAATGACCACGGTATAAAATATCATTGCCGCAATAGATTCGGCCATAACCCCAAAGCAGGACAGAAGCACCAACGCCTTATTCTCCCATAGAAGCGGAAGCCCCAGCAGGATAAACACAGCGCCAAATGCGCAGAACAGCCTGCACACAGCGCGGTTGTATTTTTTCACATCGGTCACCGGAAACATCCCGGCATTGGCCCAAAATCCAACTGCTTTTTTGGAAAACAAAGCATATATTCCCAATGCGATGAAGAAAACACCCATCGCACACCATATTGCAAAGCCTATCGCTGTTCCCTTCACTATATTTTTCTCCTGCGCCTTTACAGATTTTCGGAAATATATCTCGCTACATACACACCGCTGGCCGATGCGTGGGACAGCGAATGGGTTATGCCGCTGCAGTCGCCAATAACAAACAGACCCTTATGGCAGGTCTCGAGATTCTCATCAAGAGCAACCTCCATATTATAGAACTTGACCTCTACACCGTAAAGCAGAGTGTCTTCGCCTGCGGTGCCGGGGGCGATCTTGTCAAGGGCATAGATCATCTCGATGATACCGTCGAGGATGCGCTTGGGTATGACCAGGCTCAGGTCGCCGGGCGTTGCCGAAAGGGTGGCCTGAGTGAACGACTCTTCGATACGGCTCTTTGTCGAGCGTCTGCCCCTTATAAGGTCGCCGAAGCGCTGGACGATAACGCCGCCGCCCAGCATATTGGACAGGCGTGCAATGCTCTCGCCATAGCCGTTGGAATCCT
>JAFOHJ010000158.1 GCA_017421885.1 Clostridia bacterium | reverse complement strand
TTTTCATTTAATAAAGTCTGTAAAGAAGAGCTGCGATCTCGGCGCGTGAAATGCCCGCATTGGCCTTAACCTCATTGCCGCCGCCATAGCCGTTGACTATGCCAAGATGGCTGAGCAGCGAGATATGGTCCTTTGCCCATGAGGGGACCGATGCGAAATCACTGTAGGATGCCGTCTCATAGCTGTAGCCTCGCTCGATAGTTCGACCCAGAACCGTCATCACCCTGCCGCGGTTGGCTGCATCAAGAGGATAGAACCATATATTGCCCGAGGCATCGCTGCCGCCCTGCATGATGCCGAGGCTGTAAAGCGCCTTGAGGTGAGGCAGTGCCCAGTCGTGAACCTTGTCAAGGTCGGCATATGGCAGCACGACATTCTCATACTTTGATGTGTCAATGCCCATATATCTCGAGATCATGGTCGCAATCATCTCGTTTGTGGCGCTGCTCTGGGGCCTGAATGTGGCATCGGCTGTAAACACGCCCTCATTGTGGAGATAATGTATCTCCTTCTCTGCCCAATGACCCGAAATATCGCCGAAGGGACCCGAGGGTTTCTCGCCTGCGGTGATTGAATAACGGCTGAGATTGCCGAAATAGTCGCTCACCTCAACAGTCAGCTTGTGCATAAGGCCATCCTCGGGCATTGTGATCTGCAGAACGCCCGAGATGCCGTCAAAGGCAAATCCGCTGTAGCTTTCACCATCCAGCCTTACCGTAACATTCTCGCTTTCAAGAGAGTATATGCCATTATCGGTGATCTGAAGCACCACATCGCCGTCGGTATAAAGCTCGTTTATTTTGGGAGATGTGTTATCGGCTCTTGCGCTGCCGAAATGGCCGATAAGCTGGTCAATATACACCTCAGCCTCGGTTCCCTCTGCAAGAAGGATGCTGAAGCCCTCTACTGCCGTTGCTCCCGAAGGCACCGACACCGTGTTGAAGGTCCATCCTGCGCCGCATTCAAAACTGCGCGAAACTATGTCCGAAGATGTCCTGAAATCAATATTCCAGCTGCCGCTGCCCTTTGCCGTGAAGGTCAGCTGCTTCATGCCCGAAGTAAGTGTGATCTTTTTATCGGATACAAAAGAAACTCCGCTGGCCTCCTCGCCTGTTTTGGCTTTAAGGGAAAGGCTGCCCATGCCATATCGTGCATTATCGGGAATAAGGCTTACCGATGCCGAAGCCTCGGCAGTTTCTATTGCCGAAGGTGTGAAAGTCATCGGCTTCTCGAAGCCGCACACCACCTCGGGTGCTTTGCCGACGGTCACTTTGACCGTCTTAGACATATCACCATAGGATACAGTCACCGAGCCGCTCATACCCTGAACATCGGCCGCCATAAAGCGTCCGTCGGATGTGATCTCGCCGATATTTCCGCTCACCTCAAACTCGAACTGATCGTCGGTCGAGATGATGGTCCTGAGGCCGTCGGTAACCACAACGTCGAGGTCGACACTGTCGCCGCCCTCAAGGCTGATCGACTTAAGGGCACTCTGCGAGCCCTTCTTGACAACCTCGAGAGTTTTGGGCTCATCCACCGCTGTAATAACAGCCTCGTCGCACCTGCCAACGGCATTATTCGTGACAACTACTTCACAGCCGTATTCGGGCAGGGTCAGGACATTGCCTTCGATATATCCTCCGCCTTCTTCGATGGTGAAGCCGCTCTGATAGCTTTCTATGGGGAAATAATCCTTGTTGTACGACTTGGCTTCAAGTCCGATGCTGCCGCCGGCAAGTACAAGGGCATCTTTGGGATAGACCGACACGCCATATTCTCTGCCGTTGTCGCTGCCCTCATTTACAAATACGATATATGTTGCACAGTCGCGCGGTGTGCCGTCAGAAGGCTCAGAAACCACATTCGAGTTTTCGTATCCGGGATAGCGTGCCGAGGCGATGGAAGATCCGCCGCCGTCAAGATTTATTACCGTCTCACAGCCGCGGTCAACAAGCTCCTTTGCGCCCTCCGAAAGTGTCATGCCGCCCGAGCTGCCGCTTCGTCCGTCGCAGACAAGGATCGATACCTTGCCTCGTTTATCAATGCCCAGCATGGTGCGTGGACCTCTGGCAGACGATGCTGCACCGGCTGAGGTCAGGCTGCCGTTCTGAACCAGCAGGTCGCCGCCTCCGCAGGCATAATACACATCCTCCCAGCCTTCGCTGCGTGTGCCCGTATAAATTGTAACAAGATCACCCGTCTGAAGGGTCGTTAGATCGATACCAAGTGACACAGCCTTCTGATGAGTGAGCACAAATGTGTCGTCATCCAGTCTGCTGGCACCCTTGGACACTCCTGCTTCAACGACTTCAAGGACCATAGATGCGCCAATGGTCATCTGATCATCGCTGTCGGTCTTTTTCATAATGACAACGGGGCCCTCAGCGCTGAGATAAGTGGAGGGGCCATAGTCGCCCGAATAGAGAAAAGCACCTTTTCCGTCGCGAACCTTGTTAAAGCCCGCGATGGGGAACCTCTGGCCTCCGTTTACCGAAAATGTGATATCCAGCTTGGGTGTTCCCACGATAGCGGTGCCATCTTCATAGAATCCAACGGCGTTCCATGCACCGTCAGAGGATATAAGCCTGCCTTCGCGAACCACGAGTCCTGTAGGAATACCACTCGATACACTGAAAAAATCGCCGTTTACGGCCGCCATAACGGTGTATCCCTGCTTTTCAACGTAATTAACCACTTTATTCACATTGGATTTGCCATAAAGCTCGTCGCCGTAAGCTACGATAACACCGGTCTTCTCGCCCGGCTCGTATTCATATATATAACTCTGCCCTTTTATTCCCGATGCGGTCAGAGTTTTGCTGTATTCCATGGTCAGGCCATGGGACAGTTCATATGTACGTTCGTATTCCAGGTCTGCAGCAAGGCTCGGTATAGGCATTGCCGTAAGGCCCATGCCAAGGGCAAGTGCTGCCGCTGTGCTTCTTATACTTCTTTTCATTAAGACTCCTTTCGTCTTTTGGGGTGGGTATTGCCTGTATATATTAGACTATTTTACGGGCATTTTGTGCCGCATTGGCCAAAAATTAAGAAAATCTTCAAATTATCAAATTAATTATATATAAATCTTATCCTCAAATCCATATACAATCTTGCCATAAACCGGGTTACATTTGCCGCTTTATTGTGATATACTTTTAGGGTAAGATTTCCTGTTAATAAATCTGTAAGCCAAAAAAATGAAACGGATGTGAAAATATGACTAAAGCAAAAGCAAAAAACCAGTCTGTAGTCTCTACAATTTTCAAACGTTATTTTATCGATGCTATGAGCGCGATGGCCCTCGGCCTCTTCGCTTCGCTTATCATAGGTCTGATCATCTCACAGCTGTCCAAGCTTCCCGGCCTCAGCTTTCTTTCCGCTGTGACCGGAGTGCTGGCCGCTACCTCGCCGGTAGTAGGCGCTGCCATCGGTGTTGCCATCTCCCGCGGCCTTAATGCCGACAACCTGGTTATGTTCTCCTGCGCTGCCTGCGGTGCTGTAGGATACGAAATGGGCGGCCCGGTCGGAGCCTATATCGCCGCTGTCATTGGCAGCGAAATGGGCAGCCTTGTTTCCAAAAAGACCCCTGTCGATATCATCGTCACTCCCATCGTTACCATCGTCTGCGGCGGACTTGCAGGTTCCTGGGTAGGCCCCTACATCAACGAATTCATGACTTGGCTGGGTGATACCGTCAACTCGGCCACATATATGGCACCTCTTCCCATGGGCGTTGCTGTCGGCACCATCGTCGGCATAGTTCTCACCCTCCCCATCAGCTCTGCCGCCCTCTGCATCATGCTGGGCCTCTCCGGCCTTGCCGCAGGTGCCGCAACAGCCGGATGTTCGGCTCAGATGGTGGGCTTTGCCGTTATCAGCTGGTGCGATAACGGTTTTTCGGGTCTTATTTCTCAGGGCATTGGCACATCTATGCTTCAGGTCCCCAATATCATGCGCAATCCCCGAATCTGGATCGCTCCCACAGCTGCCAGCGCGATCACCGGTGCAGTAAGCTCGCAGCTCTTCCGCATGACCAGCATTCCTGCCGGCGCAGGTATGGGCACCAGCGGCCTTGTCGGCCAGATAAGCATGTTCTCCGACATGGCTCCCACCCACGGTGCCGTTCCCACTCTGCTCATGATGCTCTTTGTCCATATCATTCTTCCCATTATTATCTGTCTCCCCATCGACCGCTTCCTACGCCACATCGGCTGGGTCAAGAAGGGCGACATGGCCATCCGCTCTTAATAAAAAATTAAAAGAATACCCTCTTTTATCTTTATATTTACTTCTTTATAATTAGATACTATAAAGAGGTGAAGATATGGAACGTAAGTGGTCAAAGTTTATAATCCCCTGTGTGTGCGCCCTTATTGCGCTGGCGGCAGGGATAATATTCAATCATCTCAGGGTCCCCGACTATCGGGATGACGGCATTCTCAGGGTATGTCTTGATGCCGGCCATGGCGGGGATGACCCCGGCGCGGTCGGTCCCGACGGAAACCGTCTTGAGAAGGACGACTGCCTCGCAATGATACTTGCGGTGCGCGACCGTCTTGCAGCCTCCTATCCCGAGATCGAGATCATTCTTACCCGTTCCGACGACACCTTTATCGAACTCGCTGACCGATGCAATATTGCCAATAAGTCCCGTGCCGATCTTTTCATATCTGTCCACCGCAACAGTGCTCAGAGCTCTGCCTCCGGTGTGGAGATATGGGTGCCTTCGGGAGGCCCAAGGGCCGACAAACAACTGGCTGAAGGCATATTACATGGCCTCGTAAGCGCCGGAATAAACGAAGACCGCGGCATACGCAGCGGCACATCGGGAAACCCCACTTCCGATTACTATGTAAACCGCCACACAAAAATGCCAAGCTGCCTTATCGAGCTGGGCTTTATGACATCAGATGCCGACAACAAGCTCTTTGACAGCAACTTTGATGCCTATGCTCAGGCCATTGCCAACGGCATTGCAGCGGCACTTATAACCGAATAAAACAATAAGACAGAGAGAGGTCTATCCTCTCCCTGTCTTTTATTTTAATCATTATTTATAAGATCACGGATGATCTCACCTGCGATCATGAGTCCCGCTGCCGACGGAACAAAGCTTATCGAAGCAGGCACCTTCCTCTCGCCTTCGGCATAATCAGGCTTGATGGGAAGCTCCTCACTGAACAGTACTTTGTGATGGCTTATTCCGCGCTTCTTCAGCTCATACCTCACCTTTTTTGCCAGCGGACAGACCGATGTTTTTGAAATATCGGTTATTCTGAATCTCGAAGGATCAAGCTTGTTGCCCGTACCCATAGACGAAATAATGGGTATCTCTCTGCGGTGTGCCTCCTCTATAAGGCACAGCTTGGAAGGAACGGTGTCTATCGCATCGGCAATATAATCAAATCCTTTTGAAAGCACCTCATCGGCGTTCTCGCTCGAAAAGAACATATCAAGCACATCCACTTTGGTGTCCGGGTCGATATCGGCTATCCTATCGGCCATGACCTGAGCCTTGTTGCGTCCCACAGTGCTGGTGAGAGCAATCAGCTGGCGGTTTATATTGCTCATCGACACAGTATCAAAATCAAGCAGCGTAAGGTGACCCACTCCGACTCTGGCAAGAGCCTCACATATAAACGAGCCTACCCCGCCAACTCCGCAGACGAGAACATGGCTGCGTCTGAGCTTCATAACGGCATCTTCGCCTATTAGCATGGCTGTTCGGCTGTATCTTTCATCCATATTTTTCACATCCTTTGGATTTATTCTACCGAACAAACATATTTTCTGTCAACACACAGATTTTTCATGTCTTTATTCTTCTGCAAAATGAATAAAAAGAACCGACATACTATCCAAACTTTACCTTAAGTTCAAAATTATCCTTTACTATTTTTTATTATCTTGTTATTATTTTAGTATAGTAATACACAATTCATTCATGTAAAGGAGGCACATACAATGACAAACCGACAGGAACTTATAATTAAAAATGTAGATGCCAACAAGCAGATGATCCTTGATGCCGAAAGATGGCTGTGGGCTCATCCTCAGACCGGCTACACCGAGTGGGAGGCTAACGCATATCTTACAGAAAAGTTCGAGGCTCTCGGCTATGAGCTGACTCAGGCCGGCAACATCCCCGGTTTCTGGACAACTGTTGACACCGGCAAACCCGGCCCCAGGCTGGCTATCTTCGGCGAGCTCGATGCTCTCGACATTGCCAACCATCCCGAATCGGTCAACGGCATGACTCACTGCTGCGCTCACCACGGACAGGGTGCTGCTCTGCTTGGCATTGCTGCTGCCCTCAAGGAACCCGGTGCACTCGATGGCCTCTCCGGTTCGATCAAGCTCATCGCAGTTCCCGCCGAAGAGATGATCCAGCTGGCATTCCGCGAAGACCTCCGCAAGCAGGGCATCATCAAGTATAACGGCGGTAAGGTAGAGTTCATGTATCGCGGTGTTCTCGATGATTGTGATATCGCCATGATGGTTCACGGCGGTGCAGCAGGCCCCGACGAAGCATTCGACTTCTCCTGCGGCTTCGGCTTCAACGGCTGTATGGCTAAGACCATCAAGTTCAAAGGCAAGAGTTCCCATGCCGGCGGCGCACCTCACCTCGGTGTAAACGCACAGTATGCCGCAATGCTTGGCCTCCAGGCCTGCAACGACCTGAGAGAAACTCTGCAGGAAAAAGACACCATCCGCTTCCATCCCATTATGATGGGCGTTAATGTCGCTGTTAACATCATTCCCGACGAGATGAAGATCGAATCCTATGTCCGCGGCCGTACCCTTGAGGCTATCAAGCGCGAAAACAAGAAGTTCAACCGTGCTCTCACCGGCGCTGCCCTTGCTATGGGCGCAGGTGTCGAGCTGTGCGACCGCCCCGGCTATGCTCCCGAGATCCATGACCTTAAGTTCATGCAGCTTGTAGAACAGTGCTGCAAGGAGCTCGTTGGCGACGACCGTGTTAAGTTCAATTATACTGATTGGGGCACCGGCTCGTCCGACTTCGGAGACATCACCTGTGTCATGCCCGGTGTTCAGTTCTTCTCGATGGGTGCTGTCGGCACAGGTCACGGTATCGACTATTACATCACCGACCCCAACCGTCTGTGTGTAAACTCGGCTAAGGCTCAGCTGTTCGTAGCCGAAAAGCTGCTTGAGAACGAAGCCGCTGTTGCCAAGGAGATCATCGCAAACTATAAGCCCGAGTTCACCTCTATTCCTGAGTATCTCAAGGCCATCGACGAGATCTCTCTCGACAAGGATGCCGTTACATACGACGAAAACGGCAATGCAAAGGTAGACTTCCAGAATATCTGATACATAAAAATCATATATCGCAAAGACCGCCCTTCGGGGTGGTCTTTCATTTACCATCGGGCTGCTTTATACTACATATCTATTAATTATTGATTAAATTAGGAATAAAAAATCAAAAAAGTACATACAATTCCTGATTTTTATAGTATAATGAAAGCATCACAGATAAAATAAACTTGGAGGTAAATTATTATGGCATTATTTGATAAGCTCAGCGAGATCGCCAAGAATGTTGGTGATATTCTTCCCGAGATCGCCAAGAATGTTGGCGACAAGACATCCGAACTGACAAAGACCGTCGGCGATAAGGCCAACGACGTCATCGAGATGGGCAAGCTCAATGCTCGCATCTCCTCGGCTAACACATCCATCGAAGAGCTTAAGGCTCGCCTGGGTGACCATTACTGGAACCTCTATCTGAACGGCGAGACCCTCGACGATGATGCAGTGGTTTTCTGCACCACCATCAAGGAATATCTCGATGAGATCGACAACCTCAAGGCTCAGTTGGCGGAAATCAAGGTCAAGCGCCAGGAAGCTACATCGGTCAAGTGCGCTGAATGCGGCAACCTCAATGCCCTTGATGCTCACTTCTGCAAGAGCTGCGGCGCAAAGCTCGAAGAACCTGCTCCCGTAGAAGCAGAGGTCTGTGAAGAGGCCGAATGCTGCAAGTGCGAGTGCGAAGAAGAGCATGAGTGCTGCTGTGGCCACCATGACGGCGAAGAGCATGAGTGCTGCTGCGGTCACCACGACGGCGAAGAGCACGAATGCTGCTGCGGCCATTGCGAGTGCGAGGAAGAAACAGTAGTCGAGATCGCTTCTGTAAAGATCTGCCCCAACTGCGAAGCCGAAAACGAAGCAGAGCATGTATTCTGCAACAAATGCGGCGCAAAGCTGTAAGTTAAAGCTTTAGTCCTGAGCGGCCTGCCGGAAAACGGCAGGCCGTTTTCTTGTATTATTCTTTGACAATAATACAGTTTTACTGTATCATATAATATTATATAATAAAGGAGGCTTATATTATCTTGAAGATCATAGACGCTCATATCCACTTCAAACACAGCTATGGTTTTGACGAGCTTGCCATTGCAGCAGGGCATCAGAACAATGAAGAACATCTTAAAAAGGTGTTTTCCGCTCTCAATATCGAGCACGCTGTGGTAATGGGCAACAACGGCATCGCCGAGCCCCACGAATATCCCTCCTTTATGAATTATTGCGTAGGTTTTGACAGCGGACATTTTTCCAAAGAGACTCTCACCTCCTCTCTCGAGCTGGTCGAGAAGCACCTGAGACGCGACGACTGTGCCGGCATAAAGCTCTATCCCGGCTATAACCGACATTATATAACCGAGCCCTTCTACCATCCTCTGTATGACCTTGCAGGCCAGTACGGCAAGGCTATTGCTATCCATTCGGGCGCCACAGCAGGCCCACGTTCCTATCTCAAATACTGCCACCCACTTGTAGTTGACGAGGCTGCAGCCGATTTTCCCAAAACTACCTTTGTCATCTGTCACTATGGAAATCCCTGGGTAGTTGATACGGCGGCTGTTCTCGATAAAAACCCCAATGTCTGTGCCGACCTTTCGGGTATACTCGACGGCGGACTGCATGATATCGATGCGTTTATACGCGACAACAGCGGATATGTCGATCATCTTAAAACATGGCTCAAATATCCTCATGCCTTCGACCGCATCATGTATGGCACCGATTGGCCGCTGGTAAATATGGAGCAGTACATCGATTTCATTTCACGTCTTGTTCCCGAGCAGCATTGGGACGAGGTATTCTATGAGAATGCCGTACGCATCTATAAAATAAAGAAATAATAAAACAACAAAAGCTCCCGGACGAGAATGTCCGGGAGCTTTATTATTATTTTGTCAGTTCCAACCCTCTTTCCCCTACCTGTACGCTGCCGTCCATAAGGGAGATATATGGCGAGAACTCGACCGTTTCGCCTTTATATCCCAGCTCGACAGTTACATCGGGAAAGATGTCGCTGATATTGCATTTAATTATGAACGGGGTGCATTCGGAAGCTTCATAAACCTTTGTTTTCTCCCCCGTTTCGATGCTGTTGCGGTAGAGTGTGACCTCCATGCCCTCATATCTTGGGATTATGAGATAATATTCCCCATCCGAAAAGTAGTGTATAGGGACATTATCGCTGTCGAGATATTTTCCGGCATAAAAACCAA
>JAFOHJ010000157.1 GCA_017421885.1 Clostridia bacterium | reverse complement strand
GGTTGGGCAGCTCCATGGTGTGGACATTCTTGAACTCGCCCAGCATTTCATACATCTTCTTCTTGCCGTCGCAGGTGGTCTCGCCTACGATCAGGTCGGAGAAATAGAAGAAGGGGCACTTCTGTGTCTTGGCAAAGCCGTAGCTCGACTTTACGAGGGGGCACAGGTTACGGGGCAGGTCTTCCTCGGCATCGGGAATGGTCTCGTCCGAGAAGGAGCAGAGGCCGACGGGAACTGCGCCTGCAGCCATGATGATCTCGTTGGGTGTGTAGGTGCAGAAGGTGCCGACGAAGGGGATGTCCTTTTTCTTCATCTCCATCAGGGGGATGAAGGAGTTCTTGCGCTGTTCGCTGAACTCTTCAAATACTTCGGGAAGGTTTTTTACCAGTTCCATAGTTTTTCTCCTTATCAAGAATATTATATGCAGGTTACTTGTTATACAGATGGCAGGCCGCAAGATGGCCGGGAGCTACCTCGCGCAGTTCAGGCTCTTCCTGACGGCAGCGCTCGGTCACATACTGGCACCTGCCGGCAAAGGCGCAGCCCTTGGGCTTGTTGGAGGGGCTGGGCACCTGGCCTGTGAGGATGATGCGCTGTCTCGAGCGCTCGACCTCGGGGTCGGCGATGGGGATAGCCGAGATAAGGGCCTTTGTATAGGGATGAGCAGGCTGCTCATAGAGCTCTTCGGCGGGGCAGGATTCAACGATCTTGCCCAGATACATAACGATGATGCGGTCGGAAACGTGCTTTACCATCGAAAGGTCGTGGGAGATCATGAGATATGTCAGGCCCTCCTTCTCGCGGAGGTCCATCAGCAGGTTGATGATCTGAGCCTGGATGGATACGTCAAGAGCCGAGATGGGCTCGTCGCACAGAAGGAACTTGGGGTCTACCGCCAGCGCGCGGGCGATGCCGATGCGCTGACGCATGCCGCCCGAGAACTCGTGGGGATAGCGGTGGAGGCCCGAAGCATGAAGGCCTACCTTGGCCATCAGTTCCTTGACTCTTTCAAGGCGCTCGGCCTTGGAGGACACCAGCTTGTGGATATCAAGGCCCTCGGCGATAAGGGTGCAGACGTCGTTGCGGCTGTCAAGGGAAGCATAGGGGTCCTGGAAGATGGTCTGTACCTCGCGGCAGTAGGCCGAATACTCGGCACCTCTCAGCTTGTGTACATCCTTTCCCTTATAGAGGACCTCTCCCCCGTCCTTGTCGTAAAGGCCGATGACGGTACGGCCGCAGGTGGTCTTGCCGCAGCCCGACTCGCCTACAACGCCGACTACCTCGCCGGGATAGATGTCGAAGGTGACACCGTCGACCGCCTTTGTGACGATCTTGCCCGACTGGAAGTATTTTTTAAGGTCTTTTACCTGAAATAAAGGCTGCTGGCTCATGCTTTGCCTCCTTCCTCTGCCATATGCAGGCAGCGGACGAAATGGGTGGGCGACACCTGAGTCATCTCAGGCATCTTTTCACGGCACTCTTCGGTGGCATAAGCACATCTGTCGGCAAAGGGGCAGCCCGTGGGAGGATTGATCAGCTCGGGAGGCATGCCCTCGATGGTGTGAAGGCGCTTGCCCTTGCCGTCAAGGCGGGGCGATGCTTCCTTAAGGCCGTTTGTATAGTGATGTCTGCCGTGATAGAAGATCTCGTCGGTGGTGCCCATCTCGACGATGGTGCCGGCATACATAACGACGATCTTCTGTGCCATGCCGGCTACAACGCCGAGGTCATGGGTGATAAGAAGGATCGAGTTCTTCTCCTTTTCCTTGAGGTCCACCAGCAGGCGCAGGATCTGAGCCTGAATGGTTACGTCAAGGGCGGTGGTGGGCTCGTCGGCAACCAGCAGCGAGGGTCTGCAGGCCAGTGCCTGAGCGATGACTACGCGCTGACGCATGCCGCCCGAAAACTCGTGGGGATAGCGTCTGAGGGCCTCGCGGGGGTTGGGGATGCCTACCATCTCAAGCAGCTCTTCGGCCTTTGCCTCGGCCTCGCTGCGGCTGATGTTCTGATGGAAGGTGAAGCACTCGGCGATCTGCTTGCCGATGCGCATCGTGGGGTTAAGGGCGGTCATGGCATCCTGAAAGATGATGGCCGCCTTGTTGCCGCGGTAGTTCTGCCACTGCTTTTCGTTATATGCAAGGATATTTTCGCCTTCAAAGGTGACTGTGCCGCCTGTGACCTTGCCGCCTACGACCTCGGTGAGGCCGATGAGCGAACGGGCGGTTACCGATTTGCCGCAGCCCGACTCGCCTACGAGGGCGACGCATTCGTTCTCGCCGATATCAAAGGAAACATTTCTTACGGCGTGTACAGTTCCCAGATGTGTGGGGAACTCGATGGAAAGATCGCGGATCTCATAAAGACTCATAATGGCTTACCTCCTGGACTTGGGGTCGAGAATGGTGCGGAGTGAGTTGCCCAGCACATTGAAGCACAGAACGGTCAGCAGGATGCACAGGCCGGGATAAACCGCAAGGATGGGCTTTGTGAGGATATATGTCTGTGCGTTTTCAAGCATGCCGCCCCAGGATGCGTTGGGGATCTTGATGCCGAAGCCCAGATAGCTCAGCGACGACTCGGTGAGGATGGCGCTGGCGATGGAGTTGGTGGCAGCGACCATGACCGAAGACGATACATTCTTGATCATATGTCTGAAAATGATCCAGCCCTTGCCTGCGCCGAGGCCGCGGGATGCGAGGATAAAGTCGCGCTCGCGAAGGCTGAGGACCTCGGCTCTTACGATACGGGCAACGCCCATCCACGAAAAGAGGCTGATGGTGAGGACCGTTGTTGCAAGGCTTGCGTTGAGGTAGACGTTCATGGTGATGATCAGCAGGAAGCTGGGAACCGCCATGAGGATATCTACAAAACGCATCATGATAGAGTCGATGATCCTTGCCGACGAGCCCGAAACGATGCCGTAAAGTGTACCGAAGGTGATGGACACCAGCATCGACAGCGCGCCTACCGACAGCGAGACTCTGCCGCCGTATAGGATACGGGTGAAGTAGTCGCGTCCGAAATTATCGGTGCCGAACCAGTGGGCCCCGGAGGGGTCCTGGAACTTGCTCAGCAGGTCGACCTGATTGGGGTCATAGGGCGAAAGGCCTGCAAGGAGGGCACCCAATGTTACGATGGCAAGAAAGGCAAGGCTGAGCTTCAGCGAAAGCGTCATGATCTTTGATGTCTTTTTCATTACTTCTTTCCTCCAAAGGTCTTGATGCGGGGGTCAGCCACCGTATACATAAGGTCGGCAAGGAAGTTGCCGATGACAAGAACGATACAGGACAGCATGGTCGTGCCCATGATCATGTAATAGTCGCGGGAATAGATGGCGCTCATGCCGGTGGTGCCAAGGCCGGGCCAGCCGAAGAGCGACTCGACGATATATGCGCCCGAAACAAGGCTGCCGAGATTCATACCTACCAGAGTGATAATGGGCAGCAGGCAGTTCTTGAGCACATGGCGGAACAGGATATAGATGCGGCTGGCGCCCTTGGAGATGGCATTGAGAACATAGTCCTCGCTGAGCTGCTTGATGGTCTCCGATCTGACGTATCTTGTATAGATCGAGATCTTGCCTATGCTCAGGACGATAACGGGCATGATGCCGTGCTTGATGAGGTCCCATGTGCTGTCGATGCCGGTGGTACGCATGCCCGAGGAGGGCAGCAGGTTGAGCTTGAGCGACAGAAGGACTATCAGCATGATGCCGAACCAGAAGGAGGGCACCGAGATGCCCAGATAGCTCATAAAGCTGATGACCTTGTCGACGATAGAATCGCGTTTATATCCGGCCCACATTCCAAGCGGGATTGATACGGCCAATGAGAACAGTATCGATGCACCCATGAGGCCGATGGTTGCGGGCAGCTTTGTCATGATAAGAGGCAGTACCTTGGCCTTGTTGCTGGTCGAGATACCAAAGTCGCCGCTGAGGACCTGCTTCAGCCAGCGGCCGTACTGAACGATGATGGGGTCGTTGTAACCCAGCTCGGTCTTAAGAGCCTCGTATTCCGCGTCGGTCATGTCCTGTGTGCGATACTGGGCGGCGGGGTCGCCGGGGGCCAGGAATATCAGTGAAAAGGAGAAGACCGAAACCAGCAGGAGCACGGGGATGAAGAACAGAATTCTTTTGATAATATAGTTTTTCATAATTGATTCCCCAAAAAACAATAACGCAGGGATGACCCTGCGTTATTGCTTTTAAAATAGATTACTCAACAAAATACAGCTTGGTGAGATCTGTCATACGGTTTGTATCTTCGAAGCCGCGGATGTTTGTCTGGGCAGCGTAGACACAGTATGTCTCAGCAAAAGGTACGCAGGACCAGCACTCCTGAAGCTTTGCGAGAACCTCGTTTACCAGCTCCTGGCGCTTAGCGGGATCAGCTTCCTTGTCGATCTCTGTCCAGAGGTTGTTGACTTCCTCTGTTGTATACATATTTGCGCCCGATCTTGTGTTGTTGAACAGGCCGCAGTAGTTGCCGGGGTCACCCTTCATACCGTTGGCCATCAGAGCGATGTTATATGTATCTGTTGCGCGGAAGTAGGATGTGAAGTAGCCCGATGTCTCCATGCCCTCTACCTCAACGTTCAGGCCTACTGCCTGCAGCTGGCTCTGGATCATGATGGACATTTCTTCCTGGCCAACACGTGCAGAGTTAAAGATGATCTTGATTGTCTTGTCAGCAAGACCTGTCTGAGCGATGAGCTCCTTGGACTTTGCGATATCCTGCTCGTAGTTCTTGATGTCGGGGTTATAGAACATGCTTGCAGGAGACATGATGGAGTTTGCAACTACGCAGATCTTGTCGCTGCCGTATGTGCCCAGAACGATCTCTTCGAGATTCAGAGCATAGATGATAGCCTGGCGTGCTTCCATTGTGGATGTAGCCTCGGCATTGGGGTTGATCTGCATGAAGCAGATACGTGTATCGTCGTAAGAATGGATGTCGTACTGAGCTTCTGTCTCAAACTTGTTGAGTGTCTCAGCGTTGCTGATTGTGTAAACGCTCAGCTCACCGTTGCGGAATGCGACTTCCTGTGTGCCTGTGTTGGGGATGCAGCGAACTTCGACTGTGTCGAGGTTAGCCTTATCGCCGTAGTAGTTATCGTTGCGCTTGAGAACCATCTTCTCGCCGACTGTGAAGCTGTCGAGCATGAAAGCGCCTGTACCGATGCCCTTGTTGCCTTCTTCGCATGTCAGAACTTCAGCAACGGGAACATCCTTGAAGATATGCTCGGGGAAGGGATGCAGATAGCCGAGGCGGGATGCGAACATATTGGAGGGACGGACGATCGAAACTGTGAATGTGAAATCGTCGACCTTCTCGAATGTGCAGAACTCGCCGTCTACCTTATAGGAAGCAGCTGCATTGGGAGAACCGCAGTCGGGGTTCGAGAACCATGTCAGTGTGTAGATAACGTCGTCGGCTGTAACTTGCTCGCCGTCGTGCCAGTAAGCATCCTGACGCATCTTGACTGTGTATGTCAGGCCGTCTTCGGAAAGGTCGCAGGACTCGGCAAGGTAGTAATCCTTTGTGCCGTCGAGGTTCATGTTCCACAGGGGATCATAGAGGCTCTGGAAAACCTGCTCGCCCTGGTCGGTGGAATTGTTGTTGTACCATACGAGAGAGTTGATAGACTCTTCGATGGCCATTGTGAAGTGGCCGCCGTCAACCTTCTGGGGTTCCTTGGGCTCTTCTTCCTTTTCTTCTGTTGCATTCTGCTCTTCGTTCTGCTGTTCGTCCTTAGCGGGCTCTTCTTCTTTTTCGCCGCCGCATGCAACCATGCTGAACATCATCATCAGAGCCAGAAGCATGGCTAAGATTCTTTTCATGTCTTAGTTCCTTCCTCATAAGTATTTTTTATCCAAACGGCACACGCCGTAGAGACCGGAAACTGCAGTAAATTCTTTACAGGAAACTTTACTGCATAAAAAAACGCTATAAATAGTGTTCAGTTTATTTCCTCAACCTATAACTACCATAGCATTTACGCATAGATAATACAGCTTTTACTCCAGTTTGTCTACAGCAACTTATATTTAATTAGATATTCAAAACAATAATCAAAGTTTTATCAATATTTTCGATGATTTCATCTTTTTCCGCCACACTTCATTAACCTGCATATAATATACACTGATCAATTTTTATTCTCTTTTTCTATGAGTATCTATAAATATATAGTTTTATTCTATAAGCCATATATCTGTATGGCAACTTTTTAATTTTCCATTAACTTTTCATATTAAACCGAAGACGCGATAGCGCATCCACCTGCCTTTGTGGTATAATGTATTCAGATAAAAACCCGAAAGGAGCAAATATATGTATACTATCAGAAACTTTACCGACAACAACGATATCAAAACCCTCGAGCAGCGCGGTGCTTTTACCGTCGTCGAATATCTCCGCGACCTCTCGGTCACTCCCTTTGATGCCCAGGTTGCCTATTTCTGCAACGAAATGAATGTCCGCAAGCGCCAGGTCATCTGCGACCTCTCGGTAAGCGATGTCACTACTCAGGCCGGTGCCATGCAGTGGACTGTGGGCGATGTAAACGCCACAACCGGCCTCAAGGGCGTGGGTGACTTTTTCGGTAAGGCCCTCCGCGGCAGTGTCACCGGCGAATCGGCCATCAAGCCCGAATACACCGGCAGCGGCACCCTTGTCCTCGAGCCCACCTACAAGCACATCATCCTTATCGATGTTGCCGACTGGAACGGCTCCATCGTCCTCGACGACGGCCTCTTCCTCGCCTGCGAATCGAGCCTCAAACACAAAGCTGTGCCCCGCTCCAACCTCTCGTCGGCTGCGCTGGGCAACGAGGGCCTCTTCAACCTCGGCATTCAGGGCAGCGGCATCCTCTGCCTCGAGTCGATCTCGCCCAGAGAAGAGCTCATCGAGATCGAGCTTAAGAACGATGTCCTCAAGGTGGACGGCAACATGGCCATCGCATGGAGCGGCAGCCTCGAGTTTACAGTCGAACGCTCGGGCAAGAGCCTCATCGGTTCGGCAGCATCGGGCGAAGGCCTCGTAAATGTCTACCGCGGCACAGGCAAGGTCCTGCTGGCCCCCGTTTCAAAGAATCCCATCAGATAAACTCCACCCCTTTATATAAAGGAGCATATCATGACACTTCTCCAGCGTTTCAGGGCGCTGCCCATAGATTTTGATGCCATAGGCCTCATTCAGCGCAGCGACAACACCTCCTATTTCTGCACTCCCCTTGGAGCCGACATAATCGGCTGGGCCGGTGTGGACGGCATACACTACTGCACCGTCCCCGGCCTGGGAGAAACGGTGTTCGCCGTCGCCCCTATGGATCTCGACCCCTATGTGAACCCCATCGCCCGTAATTTCGAAGAGTTTCTGCGCCTGCTGATCACCACAAAGGACCTTGCCGCCGTCCAGCAAGCCTATATGTGGGACCGCGAGCGCTTTGATGCCTTCACTGCCGAGAACCCTCCCCTGCCCGAGGCCGAAGAGGCAATCGGGGTCATCCGAAACGCCTTCTCACTTGAGCCCATAGCCGACCCCTACGGCTACATCACAAGGCTGCAGGCCCTCTTCTCCCCCTCCCTCATTCCCTGGAGCGAGGAGTATTATGATGTCACCGGCATGACACCTCCCCAGCCCAAAGTGCAGCAGTGGAAGGTGTTTTTCGACCACACCAAAGAAGATGAGGGTATTCTGCACGAGATAAATGCCTCCTTTAAATGGGGCGAAGAAGAGTGGACAGTCCCCGCAGCATATGTCTGCCGCAGCGGCGTAGTTCTCGATATGTTCGCATCGGTCTCCTATGAGAAGGTGAAGAAATATATCGACAAATGGTTCTTCCTTCCCGAGGAAGAGCTGAAAAAATGCTCCGACTCCCTCCGTGAGAGCGACCCTCTCAGCATCCATTTCCGTCTCCATGCCGAGATAAACGGCAAAAGGGTGGGCAGCCATCACGGCTCCCTCTACCGCTATATCCCCCGCAGCCTTTATGCCGAAAAGAACTCTTTCGAGCAGAAGCTCAGGCATTATGGCTTCGACCTTTCAAAGCCGTGGTTCGGAGCACGCTATTATCTCAGCTGGCCCGATGGCGAAAGCAGTCTCGAGAGCTTTGAGCTCCGTCTTGAGCGCGACCCCCATGAGTTCAAAGGACCAACCTTCACCACCCCCGGCACCGAGGCAGTCTCCTTTGCCCATCCTCTGACGGGTGAGGAATACACCCTCACGGTAACCGAGCTCGAGCAGGGTAGCATGGACCCCTCGCGTCTCCCGTTGGAGAACTTTGAGATCCCCACCTGCTACACCGCCATGACCTACGGCCTCTCGCCCGAAGCCAAGCGGCGCACCGTCACGGTGAGAGACCTCTCGCCCGGTGACCGTCCCCACCCCATCCCAAAGCCTGCACCCAGCGGCGATCCCCTCGCCTCAAAATACGCCCTCGAGCCTCAGGCGACCGCTGCCATCGGCATTATAGGAGGCGCCGACGGCCCCACCGCCATCGGCGTCCTTCCCACATCACGCGGAAGGAATGCCGCATGCTCGTCCATCTATTTCAGGCAACCCGACAGCATCACATGGGGCATCACATGGAATATCAAGCTTATAGAGGATGCCGAGGTCAAGCTGATCTGATCCCGCTTTGCATTTTTCCGGCTTCTGTGCTATGATAAATGCCGGTGATCGACTTGAACTATACATATATCCTCGAGTGCCGCGACGGCACCTTTTATATCGGCTGGACCAATGACATGACGCGGCGCCTCGCCTCGCACAACTCGGGCAAGGGCAGCAAATACACCCGCTCGCGCCTACCTGTGAGGATGGTATACTACGAGCTCTCAGACACAAAGGAACAGGCTATGAGCCGAGAGTTCCACCTAAAGCGCCTGAGCCGAAAACAGAAGTGTGAGCTGATAAAAAGCTTCCAAAGATATGAAAATACCCCTGACCTCGACTGATAACAGCCGGTGTCAGGGGTTGTTTTTATATATTGGGTTTGATCCCCGAAAGATCCATCCACGTCATGCCGCCTCCGGTCTCCTTGCACGCTTCGGCGATCGTTTCGACGATCTTTCTGCCGTATTCGCTGGACATTATGGCATTTGCATTCCACAGCCCCACAAAAACGCGGTCAAGGTCGGTCAGACAGTCGTAGAGGGCATCAAGGTTCCTGCCGTAATAGTCGGGCAGACCGAACAGCTCTTTAAGATAATCATGAGCCTTATCGCGTTCGCCTGCGATAAGCTCACAGTTCAGGTCGATCCTTTTGGTCATTTCTTTTCCTCCCCGTACATCAGCTCGAACTTCTGATAATGCATATCGGTGTAATATATAAGGCTCATATCTTCGGAATAGACGATCCTTCGGTCATTTCTCGAAGGTAAGCCGAGGGTACTGATGTCACACTCGAAATATTTATGTCCCTCGGGCAGGTGCCCCTCTCGGTTTGCGTATACATCGCCGCCAATGCACATTCCCGGCGCCACCGAGTCAAGGCTTGTGCCGGTGCGCCAGCCTTTGGCTTTGGCCTCGGATTTTGTGATGAAGTTACGGGGCAGCTTCTTATAGTGGACAAGAAAGGCCATCATATCATCCTTATCGGTATAGCTGCTGTCATAAACCGGCGGCAGCTTTTCGCCCGACACCGCCTGCTGCCCTTCACTTCCTCGGGTAAGGGGCTGCGAGGGTTCGGGATAAATGATATTCTTGGCCTTCATCAGCTTGTCGGTATAGTCGCCCCCCCACGGCCATACTGATTCCCGGGGATTGGGTCGAGGGCAGAGAGCGAACGCGCGGTCGCGCACAGACGCTGTCGCTGTTGCGGCAGCTGAGTGAGCAATGCCC
>JAFOHJ010000004.1 GCA_017421885.1 Clostridia bacterium | reverse complement strand
TTTACCGTTGCATATCCGGAAAAGTTTCCCACCAGCTTGAATGTACCGGTATATCTGTCGGTGAAACTCCCACCGCTTTTGGTGGGTCCTTTATATGCGCCTCCGGTTATGGTCGGAGTCAGGTGATATTTATCGTCGATAGAAGCAGTATAGATTAATGAACCTGCAGATATTTCAGCATTTTTCAATGTCACGGTATCCGTCGCAGCGAGGCCCCTTGCAATTCCGAAGGTAAATCTTGCACCGTCTACGATCAACTCCTGAAAATATGTTTCTTCCTGATTTGTTTGCACCGATGCACCGTTCTGGATGGTCAATATTAATTGTTCAGAAATTACGAGAACATTTGTGGGATAGAAGTATTCAAGCTCCTTTGTCTTTTCGGGCCAGCCCAGTGTTGCAAAGGGCCACAGAGCCGAGCTGAACCATGTGTCGAGGGCATCCTCTTCCTGACGGAAGTGCTCGTTTCCGCACTTTTCGCAGACTGCGGGAGCGCCGCCCTTCTTAACTACCATATGGCCGCACTTCTCGCAGTAGTATGCGGGGATGCGGTGGCCCCACCAGATCTGACGGGAGATACACCAGTCGTGGATGTTCTCCATCCAGTTCATATAGATCTTGGAGAAGCGCTCGGGAACGAACTTGACTTCGCCGTTTCTGACAACTTCGATAGCAGGCTCGGCCAGGGGGCCCATCTTTACGAACCACTGTGTCGAAGCCATCGACTCGACGTTTGTATGGCAGCGCTGGCAGGTGCCGACGTTGTGCTTATAGTCCTCGGTCTTGACGAGGTAGCCCTGCTCTTCGAGGGCCTTGACAACGGCCTTTCTTGCGGCCTCGCGTGTCATGCCGCAGAACTCGCCGCCGTTTTCGTTGACTGTTGCGTCGTTATTGAAGATGTTGATGAACTCGAGGTCGTGGCGCTTGCCCATCTCGAAGTCGTTGGGGTCGTGGCAGGGTGTGACCTTGACACAGCCGGTGCCGAACTCGCGCTCGACGTAATCGTCGGCAAAGATGGGGATGGGTCTGTTCATCAGGGGGAGGATGGCGTTCTTGCCGATGAGGTGCTGATAACGCTCGTCCTCGGGATGTACGGCGATACCGCTGTCGCCCATCATTGTTTCGGGACGTGTTGTGGCGATAACGATATATTCGCCTTCCATGCCCTCGATGGGATAGCGGACGTTCCAGAGGTGGCCGGGCTGCTCTTCATACTCTACCTCGACATCGGACAGAGCTGTTGTGCAGTGGGGGCACCAGTTAACGCTGCGGTAGCCCTTATAGATAAGGCCCTTGTTATAGAGGTTGACAAAGACCTCGTCGACTGCGTCGCGCATGCCTTCATCGTATGTGAAGCGCAGACGATCCCAGTCGCAGGAGGAGCCCAGCTTGCGGAGCTGATTGAGGATGCGGGAGCCATACTGCTCCTTCCACTGCCAGCACAGCTCGAGGAACTTCTCGCGGCCGTAGTCGAAGCGTGTCTCGCCCTTCTCGCGAAGGATCTCTTCGACCTTGATCTGTGTTGCGAGGCCGGCATGGTCGGTGCCGGGCATCCAGAGGGCGGCATAGCCCTGCATACGCTTTGTACGGATGAGGATATCCTGCAGTGTGTTGTCAAATGCGTGGCCCATGTGAAGCTGGCCCGTTACATTGGGAGGGGGCAGCATGATGGTGTAGGGAGTCTTGTTTTCGTCTGCTTCGGCATGGAAGAAGCCGTTTTCTTCCCAGAACTTATAAAGCGCATCCTCGGTGGAATGAGGATCATAAGTTTTGGGCAGTTCATGTCTTTCGCTCATGTTTTCTTTCTCCTTTTCAGATTATTGGATATATGAGGCATTCGTTTTGCATTGGAATTATGAATGATCCCCTCACGGCCCTTCTGGGCCGCGCCGGCAGTCCGGCGTACGATTTTCGGGCAATTCATTTGCCGAAAATCTATTGATTTTGAAGGGGCCCCCGCAAAATCTTTGGATTTTACGGGGAACAAAAAAATCCCGCAGCAGAAACTTCTGCTACGGGACGAATCGATAAAATCCGCGGTACCACCCATATTCGCGCGATATTCGCACGCACTCCGGGGCTCCTTGACCCCTTAGGCTCTAACGCAGCCATACGGCAGGACTTACATAAGCATTTTTCGGCCCTGCAGCTCCGAGGCGACCTTCTTCCCCACCCTCACGAGCACTCTCACCAAACCGCGCCCTCTCTTTGCATCATGTGCGGGAATACTACTCCTCATCAACGCTATTTGGGTTTATTATAAACTCGATTATTAGTTTTGTCAATAATGGCTTTGTTCTGTCTCTTTTTACTTTTGGACTGACGAATTCCAACTCCGTCAGTTTCACCAAACATTGATGTGAACAGGAAAATATGATAAAATGAACTGAACGATAAATTTGAGTTTGACGAAGGAGATGTGCAATGAGCAA
>JAFOHJ010000156.1 GCA_017421885.1 Clostridia bacterium | reverse complement strand
TCGTATATAAGAGAAAGAACGGCGGCTATGGCATGCTGATCTCCAAGGAATAATCCTTCTGCTTTCTTAATCTTGATAAAAGTGCTGTCTGGCCCCCGGATATTCCGGGGGCCTTTTTCTGTATAAAACATACTTCAAAATCGAATATTTGCAAGATATTGTTGCAAAAAGAGGCAAATTGTTGGATAATATATAACAGCCGGGTTTATTCGGCAATCATGTGAAATATGAGGAACAGAAATGAAATATAATTTTGTGGTTCCCTGTCTGATGGGAACAGAGGGCCTTGTAGCTGACGAGCTCAAGTTCAACGGATTTGAAGATGTCGTCAGCGAGAATGGACGAGTTCGTTTTTCGGGCGATATGGCCGAATGTGCCCGCGCGAATGTCATTCTGCGCTGCGGCGAGCGAGTTCTGCTCGAACTTGCACGCTTTAAGGCGTTTACATTCGAGCAGCTTTTTCAGGGAGTAAAAGCCATTGCGTGGGAAAAGATGGTCGGGGTAAAAGACAGCTTCCCCGTAAAGGGCTATTGCCTCGATTCCAAGCTTCACAGCGTTCCCAGCTGCCAGAGCATCATCAAAAAGGCGGCTGTTGAGCGTCTCAAGGAAAAATATCATGTTTCGTGGCTGGACGAGACCGGCGCCAAGTATCAGATCCAGTTTGCCATCATCAAGGATACTGCCGAGATTTATCTCGACACCACCGGAGCGCCCCTTTACAAGAGAGGCTATAAGCAGGAGAGCAACGAGGCCACTATTCGCGAGACACTGGCTGCATCTATGGTCAAGGTCGCAAGATACAGAGGCCGTGAAACACTTATCGATCCCTTCTGCGGCAGCGGCACCATTATAATTGAGGCGGCCATGGCTGCGCTTGGTATCATGCCCGGCGCAAGACGAGATTTTGATGCCGAGAACTGGGGCTTTTTTGACACATCGGTGTTTGATGAAGTCAAAGAGCGCTATAAAGCTCAGGAACGCCATGAGAAACTGCCCATTTACGGTTATGATATTGATCCTAAATGTGTTGAGATGACCATTGAGAATGCGCGCCGCGCAGGGGTGGCCGACTGTATCGAAGTCAAGCAGGGTGACGCTCTTAAAATCAATTATCCCAAGGATCGCAGCGTTATCATTACAAATCCTCCCTATGGCCAGAGAATGTTCGACATCGAGCATGCGCGCAGGTTGTATAAGGGCCTCGGCATGAAGCTCAGAGGATGCGAGTCGCTGAAGAAGTATATCATCACTTCTGATGCCGAGTTCGAGCAGCATTTCGGCACAAAGGCCGATAAGAAGCGCAAACTTTATAACGGCATGATCAAGTGTGATCTTTATATGTATTTCAAATAAGCAATCGGAGGCGGTGAGCCTTTATGAGACATATTTTCATCATTAATCCCACGGCGGGTAAACGGGATAACAGCGCGTCGTTGGTTAAGAAAATTGAAAAGGTGTGCAAGGCACAGGGCCTTGAGTATGATATTTATCTCACGGCCCATCCCAAGCATGCCACAGAGATAGTTGTGCACAGCGCGAGAAAGTTTGAGGGTAAGCTTCGGTTTTATGCCTGCGGAGGCGATGGCACGCTTAATGAAGTTGCAAATGGAGTTGCCGAGGCGGGAGAGAACTGTTCATTTACATGTGTTCCCATTGGCACCGGAAACGACTATGTCAAGCTGTTTCAGGGAGGCGAAGAGGCCTTTCTCGATCTCGCAAGGCTGATCGACGGCAGCGAGATCGATATTGACTATATAAGGTCCGACTGCGGTTGTGCTATCAATATTCTCTCGGTGGGTATCGATGCTGAAGTAGCCCGGGGAAAAGGCAAATACAAAATGCTTGGAAGCGGACTTCTGCCATATGCGGCATCGGCGGTCGAGTGTGTCATACGCGGCATAGGTAAAGAATATTATATCAATGTCGATGGCGAGCAGGTCGACGGCAACTATACCCTCGCTTTTGTTGGAAACGGCAGATTTTACGGCGGAGGTTTCTGCCCGGTGCCTCATTCAAAAATAGGCGACGGACTGCTGGATATTCTGCTGGTCAAAAAGGTCAGCAGGCTTGAGGCGGCGGCAGTTGTATCCAAGTATAAAAACGGGCGATATAAAGAGCTTTCGCAGTATATTACATACAAGCAGGCAAAAGAGATCAGCATTTTCTCAAAAAGAAATGAAGATATGTGCATCAATCTTGATGGCGAAGTTGTCGAGAGCCGTCATATATCTATGAGAATCGAGCCGCAGAAGCTCAGATTCGTTATCCCAAAGGGTTCAATGGTGCTGGAATAAAAGGAAAATATCTGCAAAGACTTGAATACAGGCCTCAAAACACAAAGCGTGAATTGTGCCAGCATCACATTTGTGACTTTGTCTAAAAATCACAAATAATTCAGGAGATATTCATAAATAATTTCAAATTGGGTCTTGCAAATTGACAGTGAATGTCTTATTATAGTTACAGTGTTTAGCACTCGAAACAAAAGAGTGCTAAAAGCCTTAATGATTATTATAAAAACATAGAAAGAGGTAGTCACACACATGAAGCTCGTACCTTTGCAGGACAGAGTAGTCCTCAAGATGGCTGAAGCCGAAGAAACAACAAAGAGCGGCATTATCCTTTCCGGCGCCGCCAAGGAGAAGCCCCAGTTCGCTATCGTAGTCGCAGTTGGCCCCGGAATGGGCACAGGCGACAAGAAGACCCCTATGGAGGTCAAGGTTGGCGATAAGGTCATCACAAACAAGTTCGCAGGCACAGAAGTTAAGCTGGAAGGCGAAAACTTCGTTATCGTAAAGCAGTCGGATATCCTGGCTGTAGTCGAATAATTCACAATTAACCGGAGGTAAGATAAAATGGCTAAGGAAATCCTGTTTGGCGAAGAAGCACGCCATGCTCTCGAGAGAGGCGTAAACAAGCTCGCCGACACAGTTAAGGTCACACTGGGCCCCAAGGGCAGAAACGTCGTTCTTGACAAGAAGTTCGGCGCACCCCTCATCACAAACGACGGTGTTACCATCGCCAGAGACATCGAGCTCGAGGATATCTTCGAGGATATGGGCGCTCAGCTGGTAAAGCAGGTCGCTGATAAGACAAACGACATCGCCGGCGACGGCACAACAACAGCTACACTGCTGGCTCAGGCATTTGTTCGCGAGGGCCTTAAGAACGTCACAGCAGGCGCTAACCCCATGGTAGTAAGAAAGGGTATCTCCAAGGCTGTTGAGACAGCTATCAACGAGGTCAAGGCAGGCGCACAGAAGGTCAACGGCACAAGAGACATTGCAAGAGTTGCTGCTGTTTCTTCGGGCGACGAAGGCATCGGCCAGCTGATCGCAGAGGCTATGGAGAAGGTAACAGCTGACGGTGTTATCACAGTTGAAGAGTCCAAGACAGCCGAGACATACAGCGAGGTCGTCGAGGGCATGCAGTTCGACCGCGGCTATATCACTCCCTACATGGTAACCGACACAGAGAAGATGGAAGCTGTCGTTGACGACGCTTACATCCTCATCACAGATAAGAAGATCTCCAATATTCAGGAGATCCTGCCCCTCCTCGAGGAAGTTCTGCAGTCCGGCAAGAAGCTGGTCATCATCGCAGAGGATATTGAGGGCGAGGCTCTCAGCACACTTATCGTCAACAAGCTGCGCGGCACATTCTCCTGCCTTGCAGTCAAGGCTCCCGGTTTCGGCGAGAGACGTAAGGAAATGCTCAAGGACATCGCTGCTCTGACAGGCGGCATCGTAATCTCCGAGGAGATCGGCTATGAGCTGAAGGATGCCAACATGGCTATGCTGGGCCATGCAGGTCAGGTCAAGTCCACAAAGGAGCACACAATCATCGTTAACGGTTCGGGCGAGCCCGAGGCTATTCAGGGCCGCATCAATATTATCAGAACCGAGCTCGAGCGCACAACATCCGAGTTCGACCGCGAGAAGCTCCAGGAGCGTCTTGCAAAGCTGGCAGGCGGCGTTGCAGTCGTCAAGGTCGGCGCTGCTACAGAGGTCGAGATGAAGGAAAAGAAGCTCCGTATCGAAGACGCACTCAACTCCACAAGAGCTGCTGTTGAAGAGGGTATCGTAGCCGGCGGCGGCACAGCCTTCATCAACGCAATTCCCGCCGTTGAGAAGCTGGTCGAGACACTGGAAGGCGATGAGAAGACAGGCGCTAAGATCGTTATGAAGGCTCTCGAGGAGCCTGTAAAGCAGATCGCTTTCAATGCAGGCGTTGACGGCAGCGTTGTTATCGAGCGCATCCGCATCAGCGGCAAGGTCGGTTATGGCTTTGACGCTTATAACGAAACATATGTCGACATGATCGAAGCCGGCATCGTAGACCCCGTAAAGGTCACACGTACAGCTCTCGAGAATGCTGCTTCCATCGCTTCGATGGTTCTGACAACAGAATCCCTCGTTGCTGAGAAGAAGGAGCCCCAGCCCGCTGCACCCGCAGGCGGCATGGGCGACATGATGTATTAATCTGAATATCATTACTCGTTCCCCCGTAAGTTTATCTTACGGGGGAACATTTTATAAAATGGACAGTCTAAGACATAATGGAGTAAAGTGATATTTCAGCAGAAAGGGGCGGCATTGATGAAGAACAGGTTAAGGCAGGAACTCAGTGGTCTTGAGCATCAGGTGGAGTGTCGAAAAGAGATAGAAAAAGAGATATCTCTGCTCAATGAGATGGAAGATAGCCTAAGAAAGCAGGAATATCAGCAGCGTAACAGGCTCAATAAGGAAAAAAGCGATGTTGCTCTTCTTGAAAAGAGATCGTTTAAAACGCTTTTTTACTCATTGACCGGAAAAATCGAACCTATGCTTGAAAAAGAGCGCTTTGATGTCCATGAGGCGGAGACCATGCATCGCGATGCTCTCGGCAGTCTTGAAGAATGCCGCGTAAAGCTGCGCAGCGCAAAGGCGGCTCTTCAGAGCTATGATGGCCTCGAGGTAAGGATACGTGATAAGTATGATGAACTAAAAGAGCATATGAAGACCGACCCTGAGCATGGCAAAGAGGTAGAGGATCTCGATAGGTATATCGACGAGCTTGACAGACGGATAAGGGATATCGACCGTGCCATGGGAGCGGCATCCCTTGCCAGAGGAGAGGCCCGTGAAATCGTTTCGATGCTTGATTCGGCTGGTAGTCTTGGAATATGGGATGCTGCAGGGGGCGGCGTAGTAGCGACTGCAGCCAAACAGAAAAAGCTTGATCAGGTCAGAGAACGTCAGCGCAGGCTTCAGGAACGCATAGGTGTTTTGAGGAAAGAGCTTAAAGACCTTGATGTGGGCTTGCCCGTTTATAACGTGAGCACAATGAGCACACTTAAAGGGGCTGACTTTATTTTCGATGGTCTTCTTGTCGACCTTACGGTTCAGGGAAGGATCAATGACTCTCGAAGTGAAATGTATTCGGTTTCCGACAAGATAAGCCATGTTTATGGCAAACTTGAGAGCATGAAGAATACATACAGGCTTGAAAGAGATAAGGCATCCGGACTGCTTGATACATTTATACGAGAAAAATAAGTCCATAGTATATAAAAGACGCACCTTTATGAAGGGTGCGTCTTATTAATTTGGGAAAACAGGAAAATGCTATAATAAATGGAACAAATTATGTGAACCAGCAGTATATAAAATATCGACCTGTTTTTACAAAAATACTGTACATATACGGAAAATGTGGTATTATGTATATGGATTTCACGGAGAGTTATGTCATCCGACCCATCCGGTTCCACAGGCAGAAAGGAGACAGAATGAAAAGATTTTTAAGCAGCGTCCTTGCTCTTGCGATGGCATTCACTATATGCCCACAGGTCAAGGCAGAGGATACTATGGAGGTAAGCGCCGAGGGCGTTGACTTTATCAAGAATTACGAGGGGTTCCGAAGCATGCCCTATCTGGACAATGGCGTCTGGAGGATCGGCTACGGAAGTGAATGTGACCCCGATGATTATATCAGAGGCATTTCTGAAAAAGAAGCCACCGAGATGTTCACCGAATATCTTGAGAAAACAGCCACGCAGCTCAATAATTATATGGATCAGCATAGTGTTGAGCTCGATCAGAACCAGTTTGATGCGCTGGCCAGCTTTACATATAATCTTGGCACCGGCTGGATGAACCCAAGCTATAAGTTCAGCAGTTACCTTATAAACGGATTGGGCAATTACGACGACCTGACCATTCTCGATGCCTATGTGGTATGGTGCCATATCGGCAAGAATGTCGATGCGGCACTCGCAGAGCGAAGAATAGGCGAGGCGCAGCTGCTGCTCTATGGCGATTATAAGGGGAACAAGGCTCCCGATTTTACATATGCAGTGCTTAATGCCAACGGCGGCGATGCAGGAGGCGACATAATCTGCTTCCTCAAGGGTGACACCTTTGCAAGGCTGCCAGTACCCAAGCGCGAAGGCTATGTTTCGGCAGGTTGGTATAATAAAGATGGTCAGAAGGTATCTTACGATGACATTATAGACGGCCCCATCGAGCTGATAGCAAAGTGGTTTGTCGATGTCGACCTGCCCTTTGCCGATGTTCCCGATGGCGCGTGGTACTATGGCTATGTAGGCGAGCTTTATTCCAAGGGAATCGTTGGAGGCATGAGCCCCACGATTTTTGAACCCGGCGGGAAGGTCACCTACGGACAAGCTCTCAAGCTCATTCTTCTTGCTACCGGCCTCGAGCCTTCGGATGAAAAGATGGAAGGTCATTGGGCACAGCCTTATGAGGATCTGGCAATAGAAGAGGGAATCGTCAGGGAAGGATACCTCGACCTTAATGCGCAGATCACAAGAGCCCAGATAGCATATATCGCATCGAGGGCGATGGGGCTTGACGATACTTCGGGCAAGACACCCTTTGCAGACACCGGCGACGAACATATAAAGGCGCTTTATAATGCCGGTATCGTCGAAGGCACCACCGAGAAGGATGGAAATACATATTTCTATCCCGACGACAACATAATCAGGTCGGAGATCACCACTATTATCTGGCGTATCCTCAACCACGACACAGACACCATGACAGGAAAGATCCAGTATGCATCCCATGTTCTTGACATCCTCAAGGGCGTAGACAAATATACAAGAAATGATGATAACTATTACGAAAAGAACGGTTATCTCCATTATCTTGGCGAAGACACAAAGGTGGGCATCGATGTTTCGTCCTATCAGGGAAACATCGACTGGAAAAAGGTAAAGCGTGATGGTGTCGACTTTGCCATTATCCGAGTAGGCGGACGCGGTTATGGCTCCGATGGCATCATGTATGACGATACCAAGTTTGAGGAGAACATCGAGGGCGCATTGGATGCAGGCCTTGATGTCGGTGTTTATTACTTCTCTCAGGCCATAACCAAGAAGGAGGCCAGAGAAGAGGCCGAATATGTGATCGAAAAGATCAATGGATATGATATCACATACCCCGTTGTCTTTGACTGGGAGCGTATCGGCGGCAGCGAGGCAAGGACCTATGGCCTTGAGACCGATATCCTTTGTGATGTAGCCAATACATTCTGCGAGATCATTGAGGATGAAGGTTATACTCCCATGATCTACTTCAACTCCTATGTGGGATACATAAAGTATGATCTCAGCAAGATAAACGACTATGATTTCTGGTTCGCCAGATATAATGATGTTCCCGATTTCTACTACGACTTTGATATGTGGCAGTACAGCGACAGCGGATCTGTAAACGGCATCAAGGGCAAAGTAGACCTCAACATCTGCTTTAAAGACTATTCGAAATAAGTTAAGTAGAAAAGAGAGGCCATGAAGCCTCTCTTTTCGTCAAACAGGAGGTGCAGAGTATGAGAACAAGATATATTGAAGTATTGCCTTACGATCCTGCATGGGCGGATGATTTCAGAAAGATAAAAGATGAGCTTATGAAGGCGCTTGAAGGCCATGACGTTTCGGTCGAGCATGTAGGCAGCACATCGGTGCCCGGCATGGCTGCCAAACCCATAATCGACATTGATATAGTTGTATATGGCAGCATGGATAAGGTCATAAAAGCGCTTGAAAAGGCAGGGTACGAGCATGAAGGCGACCTCGGCATTGCCGGCAGAGAAGCATTCCGATATGTGGGGAAAGAGCATCTCAGGACCCATCATCTTTATGCTTGCTCCGAGGATTCCCGCGAGTTGAGGCGGCATATTCTGTTCAGAAACTGGCTTTGCTCCCATGCTGATGATGCTGCCGAGTACAGCGAGGTCAAGCTTGAGGCGGCGCGCCTTTACCCCGAGGATATAGACAAGTATATTGAGCATAAGTCAGAGGTCATTGAAAAGATATACCGCAAATGCGGTCTTATCCCTTTGGAGTATGAGCAGATTTTTGCGGATAAGCTTGGCTTTGACAGGCTCGAGCCTATTGAAAGGGGCTGGTCGGGCGATCGTAAATATAAAGCCGTCAGGGCAGATGGAAGCGCCGTTCTTTTAAGGTTGTCGGCAATAGAGCGACGCGACCC
>JAFOHJ010000155.1 GCA_017421885.1 Clostridia bacterium | reverse complement strand
TTTTTCCTCTTGTAGATACATCGGATGGAAAAACCACATGGACACCCAGCGGAAAGTATGTTTATGGCGAAAGCAATTTTGATCTTACATATTGCTGTGATGTAAGCACAGAGCTTGCTTTTGGCACACATTATAAGCGAGTAAACCTTGAAGACAGCGGATATTACGGCCCCAATGCGGCCAAGCAAATCCGCGCCATTCTTCTGAACTCCTATCCTTTTATTTCTATAGAAGAAATGAAGGTCAGGCTGAAAAATGAAGGTTTGGATTCTGAGTTTGTTGACAGCCTGAATCGAGCTGATATTATTGCTGCGGTTCAGATGGCTATTTGGGCATACGCAAATGCAGGCGAAGAAGATGTAGTAGGCAATAATGAATACGGTGCCACTTATGATCTTACTGCAGGCAGAAAGTATGGTTATGGCAGTGACCCCATGCACGATTATAAAAATGAGATGTGGACATGGTGGCCTACTGATACAGGAAAAAGAAGTTATGATGCACGCACAGCTTACCGTGTAAATAACCTTACTTATTTCCTTTGCAAGCTCGATGGAGTAGAGGCACAGGAAGACGAAGTCGTTATTTCCGAGGTCAAGGTCACCCGTGCCGAGCTCTTCGGGGGCAGCGGCGATACATACAACATCGGCATGTATATCCACCTCACCGGCAACGATGCCGATGATAACCTCAAGGTGCTCATCACAAGCACAGCCCCCGATGGCACAGTCACCGGCAGAAGCAATCAGGTGGTAGCCGGACGCGATACACTTAACATGACGGTCAAGTCGAAACCCGGCGATACCATCAAGGTTGTTGTCGAAGGCACACAGACAGTCGCCAGGGGCGTATATTTCTATGAGCCCGAGCCTGTATATGGCAGCGAAGATTATGACGACGATGAAGCAGAGCGCAAGACTTCGCAGAGCCTTGTCGGCGTAAGCGAAGGCGCTACAAAGGTTCGTGCCGAAGAAGACTTTGTTTTCGAGCAGGATATAGAAAAGGGTCTGCGTATCTATAAGACAGCCGAGGGCACAGGCCTGCCCATCTCGGATATCACCTTTAATGTATATGAGGTGGATGCCGAGCAGGATATAAGCGCTGTTCCCACAGAGAGCGAGCTCGAAAAGTATGCTGTCGAAAGTAATCTGGTAAAGTCCATCACAACCGACTCGACGGGTTATGCATACCTTGCCCTTGAGGAGGGAATATATCTTGTCACCGAAAACGAGAGCGACAAGGTAGAGGCGCCGGTGGCTCCCTTCTATATCTCCATCCCCATGAGTGTCACAAAAGAGAGCGATGACGGCACAACATATACCGAGGTGACAAATATCGCCTCTATCTACCCCAAGAATAAGCCTACCACCCCCGAAGAGCCGCCCATCATTCCTCCTGTTCCCGACGAAGTAAAGGGCAGGTTCGCTATCTGTAAGGTAAACGAGCTCAATCACGATACACTCCTTGCAGGCGCTGAGTTTGAGATTTATCGCCCTGTAGTCGAAAGCGGTGAAAACACAAAAATTATCACCTGCGAGGGCGTGGACTATGCGGTAGAGTCGACAGGTCATGTTATTACCACAGACGAAAATGGCTATGTCGAATCTCCCGAGCTGGATACAGGCGTATACTTCCTTGTAGAGACCAAGGCTCCCGACGGATTCAATCTGCCGGCCGAGGCATTCAAGGTATATGCCGAGTCGGCTCTTCTTGGAGAACCTGAGGTATATATCATCGAAAATGCTCCGGGTAATATCCTTCCCGAGACCGGCGGCATCGGCACCCATGCCCTCACTGCCACGGGATGGGTTATGACCATGATTGCAGGTGCAGCTCTGGTGTTCAGAAAGAAGATAAAGGCATAATAAATTGATAATGGCTGCTCGCCGTTCCTTTGATGGAACGGCGAGTTTCATTTTAGGCAAAAGAAAAAGCCACGCATAAACTGCGTGGCTTAAAATGCTGATTATTTCTCTTTCTGAAGCTTTTCAAGGGCCTTCTTGTCGATAGGCTCGCCGTTGTTGTGGTCGCCGCCCTTCGACTTGCCTCGGCGAAGCACCTTGCACTCTTCGCAGCTGAATACTTCGGGCGAATCGGGGTTGGCATTGAGCCTTACCTTGCAGCAACCCTTGAGCAGAGATACATCCATAACGGTGCCCTTGCCCTTAGGGGTCTCGACTAACGAATCAGCCGTAGGCGAATTGCGGATGAGCTCCTGATAAACATCGTTCTCATACTTGAGGCAGCACATCAGGCGGCCGCAGGTACCCGAGATCTTTGTGGGGTTGAGCGACAGGCCCTGATCCTTGGCCATGTTGATAGAGACCGGTTGGAAATCGTCGAGGAAGGTGCTGCAGCACAGGGGGCATCCGCAGATGCCGAGGCCGCCTACCATCTTTGCAGCATCTCTTACGCCGATCTGGCGAAGCTCGATCCTCGTGCGGAAAACCGAGGCCAGATCTTTGACAAGGTCGCGGAAATCGACTCGGCCGTCGGCACTGAAATAGAAGAGGATCTTGCTGTGGTCAAAGGTATATTCGACCGACACCAGCTTCATGGCAAGGGAATGCTTGCGGATCTTCTGCTCGCAGATAGCATAGGCTTCTTTTTCAAGACGCTCGTTTTCTTTGATTGTGGCAAGGTCTTCTTCGGTTGCAACTCGGATGACCTTCTTGAGGGGCTGGACGATAGTGCTGTCGTCCACAGTGCGGTTGGGGATGACCGTCTCGCCGCACTCGATGCCGCGGGAGGTCTCTACGATAACACGTGTTCCGTAGATGGTCTCGACTCCGGCGGGATCAAAATAATATATCTTGCCGACTTTTTTAAATCGGACTCCGATTATTTCTGTCATAATAACTCCTGTAGGGTTGTGCCGCAGAGAGCCGCAAGCTGGCTGGAAAGAGCAAACACCGATGCGTTGTTGTCGGTGAGCTTGTCTCTCTGCTGTTGTATATAATCATAAACTGCAGAATAAGCGCGGGCCTTTTCGGGCCTAGCGAGGGAGGACTTGATAAGAGCCGCCGTGACCTCGCCGCAGAAATCGCCGTATTCGTTTCTCGTTAATGCAGAGGCTGCAAGGCATACCTCCATGATCGAGAGGGGAGAGCCTCCAAGTGAGGCTGTGAACTGTGATGCCAGCTTTGCCGGCTTGGGAACGCCCTTTTCGAGAGAGAGGAGGGCGCGTCCAATGTTTCCACCGCAGTTTTCGGCGGCTACCGCGACCTCAGCAGAAGACGGGGCCTTGCCCTCAAAGGTCATGCCCGAAATAAAAGCCGACACCTCAGACGAGGGAATAGGCTCCATAGTGTAGATCCTGCAGCGCGAGCGCACCGTCTGAAGCAACGCAGCCGCATTTTCGGCCAGCAGGATAAAGACCGACGAGAGAGGCTCTTCGAGCACCTTAAGCAGAGCATTCTGAGACTCCTGATTCATCAGGTCGGCACGGTTGATGATAAAAACCTTAAAGGGGCTTTGGGAAGGCGCGACAAAGCTCTGCATACGGAGCTCGCGGACATCCTTTACTTTAATGTTTTCGCCGCCTTCGTTAAAGAGGACGATGTCGGGATGCGAGCCTGCTGCGGCCTGGACACATGAGGGACAGGTGCCGCAGGGGCGGCCGTTGTCAGCCCTGCATAAAAGAGCTGCGGCAGCGTATGCCGCAGCAGTTTTCTTTCCTGATCCGTTTGCACCGTCGAAAATGACGGCCGAGCCTAAGGCATGAGCCTGAGCCGCCTCTTTGATGTGGCGGTTGCCTAAAAGATCAAACCTTTTCAAAACGCTCGATGGGCAGAACGAAAATCGTCGCGCCGCCTACGATTACCTCGATTGGCATCGTGGGGTAGAAGCTGAGGCCGGGCTCGGCTGTAGGAGCAATCATCTGCTTGCGGCTGTGCGAGTTCTCCTTGATGATGGCAATAGCTTCGTCAAGGCGGTCGTCATCTACACCGGACATGATCGTAACGTTGCCCGTGCGAAGGAAGCCGCCCTGTGTGGCCAGCTTGGTGATTGAGAACTTGTTCTTCATCAGGTTGCGGATAACAACGGGTGCATCTTCGGCATTAAGGATAGCCATGATCATTTTCATAATTCGTTCCTCCTTTTTCATATTATATATGGATATTAACAGAAAATTGAAAACAGAATAAAAATAAAGTGTAAAACTTCATTTCTTTCTATGTTTATTTTATCATGTAAGCGATAAATTGGCAAGAGCTGAGGGGTATTATTGATATCTGCGCTCAACACGTTCGGGAACGAACATGGGCGAGACATCCATGCGGACCTCGGCACCGACCGTGCAGTCGATATTCGAAAGATCTACCGCAGTATGGGTGGTTCCGATGTGGCCCAGAACACGTGCCTTTTTGCCTTCGACTGTGACATAGATATTTCTTCTGCGGAAGAGGCGCAGAAGGTCGCTTATGGCATAGCGGATGCAGTCGCGGAAACGGTAGGTGTCGCGGGCCTTTTCAACGCCGAAGCCATCGGTCGAGCCAACGGACACGATGCCTACCTTCATGGGTTTCTTTGTGACGAAGACCGAGCCATAGCCGATGCCGTGACCCTTGGGCAGCCAGCGGATCTCGGCGATCTCGCTGCACATTACACCGGTCTTTTTAAGGCCGAAATTGCCCTTTGCCGTCATTCTTCCACCGATGGCCGAGCCGACCCTTACGGCATCGAGCCTGTCGATGGGGCAGGAGAAGAGGGCTGCGCTGTTGCAGTCGTGAAGCATGCCGGGGTCAAAGCCCGCGCTTCTGACCTTTTCGGTCAGCTCGACAAACTTTTCGTGCTGGCTGCGTGTCTTTACCGCATCGATATATGCGCCGGGAAAATGGGTATACATGCCGGTGACGTTGAGGTTGGACATATGACGGAAGACCGATATGATACGGTCGAACTCCGAGGGCTCGAAGCCGTAGCGGCCCATGCCCGTATCGATTTTGATATGGACATCACAGGATATGCCCTGTTTTTCGGCAAGACCGTTGAGGGCAACGGCCGCATCGTAAGAGCCAATGGAGGCTGTGGCACAGGACTGGAGGATCTTTTCGATATCTTCTTCACAGGCTGTGGAACGAAGAATGATTATCTCCTCGTCCTGAGCACCCAGCTGGCGCAGCAGTATGGCGTCGTCGGGCTCAGTAACGGCCAGGCGGCGAACATTGTTCTGACGCAGGATAGGGTAAAGCTCACGGATGCCGAGGCCATAGGCGTTGGCCTTAAGAACGGCGATGAACTCGCTGTCGCCCGCGGCTTCGCGGATGCATTCGATATTGGAGATTATTTTTTCGGTCTCGATAAGAAGGTACTTCAATCTTTATCACCCTTATTTTATCTGAGTATACAGTGCTTATTCAGCGGGAGTTTCTTTCTGTTTGTCGTTCTCCTGAAGTGTTACGGGAGCTCTCTCGGCAGGCTTGGCCTGCTTTTCGGCCTCCTTGCGCTTTTTGCCGATGACGATCTTGCGGCGGATGTCGCGTGCGGCCGAAAGCCCCTTGTTGAGAATGAGGTCAACGGCAGGCTTGAACACCATTTCGAACTCGCCGCAGAACTCGGTGAAGTCGCCCGAGAAGCCCTTTTTGAACAGATAGAGGCCGTGGAGGGGGTTTTCGGGAGAGGTGTCGCCCGAAACACCGCGGAAGTCATAGATATCGCAGTTCTTTTCGAGGGACCAGCGGATCATTTCCCACTGGAGCTGATAGTTGGGCATTACATTGCGGTAGGCATTGGAGGATGCGCCGTAGAGATACCATACCTTGTTGCCGAACCAGATGGCAAGGGTGCCGGCGATGGGGCGCTCATCCCAGTATGCCATGTAGAGACGGGCATTTTCGCCCAGCTCCTTCATGATGGATGCGAAGTATTCCTTGGGTCTTACGATAAAGCCGTCGCGTGTACCGGTCTCGTCCATGATGGCTGAAAAATGTGTCAGCTCGGCATCCAGCTCATGGGGCTGCACCAGCTTGACGGTAACACCCTTGCGGACCGACAGACGAAGGTTGTATCTTGTCTTGGAATGGAAGGCCTGAAGCAGCTCGTCCTCGGTCTTGTCCTTTACGTTGAGGCGGAAGACATAGCCGGGCTGAACGCCTTCGAAGTTCTTGCTGCCGAAGTGGCGCTTATAGCCCAGCTCCTGCATATTTGCGATGAACTCTTCGTCGGAAGAGAGGATATCGGGGTCCATCTTTACGGCATAGGATCTGTGCTTCTTCGCCAGGACCTTGAGACCCTCGGTGAGCTCGTGCAGTGTTTCCTTGTCGTGTGGGTCGCAGACAGGGCCGCGGCCGCTGTACATAAGGGTATAGGGGACCATGGGCATCTTGCGGATGAGCACCGACATAGCACCCTTTATTTTGCCGTCTTCGCCGCGGACGGCAATGGCCTGCCAGTCCCAAGAGGACTTGACCTTGCCCCAGCGGGAGGACTGCAGGAAATGACCCTTGGGATGATTTTCGATAAAGGACTCGAACTCCTGAAGAGTCGAGGAGTTTATTATTTCAAACATAGGTTTCCTCCATGATTGTGTTTATAGTTATACCTAATTACAGTTTACATCAAATCGTATGAAAAAGCCATATAAAAATAGAAAATTACATTGGGAATTGATGCGTATCGGAGGTCTTGGGTAAGTCAGCCGGATAATTTCCCTGTTATCCTTTTTGCGGTTTTGAGGCATAAATAACCTCCCTTCGTCATTTCGACAGAGGGAGGTATTCACAGACGGATAACAACAGTCCGACAAACTGGAATTTGCTATCGTGCATACTTGCTGTATGATGTATACAAACTTTGACAAAAATCTTTTAAGCAGGTCTGGTCAATACAATTTTCAAATTCTAAACTATGTTCGTTACCAATTCTATCTCCGCTGTGGAGATAACCTTTCACTGTTATATGACCTTGTCCATCCCCATTAAAGGAAATATACGTATGCATCCCATAAGGTTCTTCGATTCTTGCTTCTCCAGTTAAAGTTTCATATATCCCATTCAAATTTGAGGAAAACTTAGCAAAATCTTTTATATCAATATTCATTGTGGAACAGCCAGAAAATCCGTTACTTTTAACGAATACATCCATAATCGTATTGCTTGAAAGATGAATATCATCTTCAAAAATAGAGAGTTTCAATTTAAGGATAAATGCTTCTGTGCAAATAATATAGTCCACTTCCTCACCTCCAACATGTATGTCAAGTTAAAGCTTGTCTTTTGATTCACTCTATCATATTCTTCTGCTTATATCAATGCTTGGTGGATCTAACGAAAACTTAATCTCAATAATCAGAGCAAAATGTGACGAGCATCTCTGCCTTGAAGTATTATCATATCGGTGATATAATTATATCCGCAGGCCGCTATTGTAAGGCCGAGCTAATAAAAAAGGATGAGATTATTCCAATGAACAAGAAGATCGCTTTTATCGGCAGCGGCAACATGGGCGGCGCCATCATCGGCGGCATCGTATCCTCCGGCCTCGTTCCGGCCGACCATATCATTGCATCCGACCCCTCGGATAAGGCCAGACTTGCTCTTCAGGAGAAGTACGGCATCAATGTTACCACCGACAATATCGAAGCCATCAAAGGCGCCGATATCGTATTCCTGGCTGTTAAGCCTCATATCTATGCTCCCGTTATCAAGGAGATCGCAGGCGACCTCGACAGAAAGACAGTTGTTGTCACCATCGCTGCGGGCCAGACACTGGCTCACATGGCAAATATGTTGGGTGCTGATGCCAAGGTCGTCAGAACAATGCCCAACACACCTGCTCTCGTAGGCGAAGGCATGGCAGCTCTCTGCCCCAATGACAATGTCACAAGCGAAGAGTTTGCCGATGTTGAGGCCATCTTCAACAGCTTCGGCAAGTGCGAGCGCATCACAGAGAATCTGTTCGACGCAGTAGTCGGCGTCAGCGGTTCCTCTCCCGCGTATGTATATATGTTCATCGAGGCCATGGCCGATGTAGCCGTTGCCGAGGGCATGACACGCGAAAAGGCATATAAGTTTGCGGCTCAGGCCGTTCTGGGTTCGGCAAAGATGGTCCTCGAGACCGGCCGTCATCCCGGCGACCTTAAGGACATGGTATGCTCGCCCTGGGGCACTACTATCCGTGCCGTCATCGAGCTGGAGAAGACCGGTATGCGCGGCAGCGTCATGCAGGGTATGCAGGTCTGCATCGACAAGTCCAAGGAAATGTCCAAATAATTGTTGACTTTTTGGCTCGATAAAGAGATAATTCAATTATAGCAATCTGCTGTTATTAAAAATATTGGAGGAATGTAAAATGAAAAACGTAATCAGCACAGAGAAGGCTCCCGGCGCAATCGGTCCCTACTCGCAGGCTATTGAGATCGACAACCTCATCTATACATCCGGCCAGCTCGGCATCGACCCCGCTACAGGCAACTTTGCTGAAGGCGTTCAGGACCAGACAGCTCAGGCTCTCGAGAATGTAAAGGCTATCCTCGAGACAAAGGGCCTCACACTCGACGATATCATCAAGACAACAGTCTTTATCAAGGACATGAACGACTTTGGCAAGATCAACGAAGTATACGCTAAGTACATCTGCGGCGAGATCCTTCCCGCACGTTCCTGCGTAGAAGTTGCTCGTCTCCCCAAGGACGGCCTCGTAGAGATCGAAGTCATCGCTCTTAAGAAGTAATTAAAGCACTCTGTGCATAGG
This sequence comes from Clostridia bacterium, assembly GCA_017421885.1. The sequence continues at coordinate 4,370 of JAFOHJ010000155.1, read as the reverse complement.
AAAGCCCCGCCTAAAGGCGGGGCTTTTGCATTTAGAGGAAAGGCTTAAGTTCAAAGCTATCGTTTGCTTAAGAAAATAAGTAATTATTTATGGATTTATATAAGCGGAGGATTATGATATAATCAATCGAAAGATTGATATGAAAGTGGGAAACTGTATGAAAAAGACTGTATCTGTGCTTCTGACACTTATCTCTGTGCTTTGCCTTTTCGCCTGCGGCGCGGAGGAAGAAGCGGAGAATAAAGAAGGATATACATTTACCGACGACCTTGAGCGCGAGGTCACGGTAGAGTCATGCGAGCGCACAGCGGCGCTGTTGGGCAGCTATGCCGATATATGGATGCTTGCGGGCGGAGAGATCTGTGCTTCGGCCGATGATGCGTGGGACGAGTTCGACCTTGACCTTGCCGAAGACACCGTTAACCTCGGCAACACAAAGGAGCTCAATCTCGAGGCTCTGCTTGCGGCTCAGCCCGATTTTGTTCTCGCCAGCACAAACACCGCTCAGAACCTCGAGTGGCAGGAGACACTAGAAAAGGCCGGCATCACAGTGGCATATTTTGATGTTTCCGACCTTGACGGCTATCTCAATATGCTTAAGATCTGCACCGAGCTCACCGGTATGCCCGAGCGATATAAGCAGTACGGCTCTGATATAGCCTCTCAGATCGACGAGATAATCGAAAGAAACTCGGGTAAAGAGGCTCAGACCATCCTGCTGATGCGTGCCTCGGCAACCGGCATCTATGCCAAGAACAGCAAAACAACGGTCCTTGGCAATATGCTCAGCGATTTTGGCTGCATAAATATTGCCGACAGCGACGAGAGCCTCCTTGAAAACATAAGTGTCGAGAGTATCGTTCTCTCTGATCCCGATAAGATATTCTTTATTCAGACGGGTGACAACCTTGAGGGAATAGAGAAGAACATCGAGAATATGTTTAACGAAAACCCCCTCTGGGGCGAGCTTACAGCCGTTAAAGAGAAAGAAGTTTATCTGATGGAGAAGAGGCTCTTTAATCTCAAACCTAACGCAAGATGGGCAGAGGCCTATGAAAAGCTGGAGGCTATCCTTTATGCAGAGTGATAAAAAGCTCAGGCTTGCTGTCGGAGCAGGGCTGCTGCTTTGCCTGACGGCTGTTTTGCTGAGCCTGTGCCTTGGCAGCATAACGATATCTCCTGCCGACATAGTCGATATTCTTGCAGGCGGGGGAGAAGGCGTCAGCGCCGGCATACTGAGGTTTTCAAGGCTGCCGCGCACCTGCGCCTGCGTCCTTGCAGGCATCGGTCTTTCGGTGTCGGGCGCTGTGCTTCAGAATGTGCTGTCGAACAAGCTGGCTTCTCCCAGCATAATCGGCGTAAATGCAGGCGCCGGTCTTGGTGTTACCCTCTGCTGTGCAGCGGGGGCTCTTTCGGGCTGGGCAGTGTCGGCATCGGCCTTTGCGGGCAGCCTTATGGCCATAATGGTCATTCTTATGTTCACCTACCGCACCGGCGCATCCAAAACCACCGTTATTCTTGTGGGCGTTGCCATGAACAGCATGCTCAATGCCTTCAGCGAGTCGGTGACAGTTCTGTTTCCCGATGTTGCGGCTCTTAATATGGAGTTTCGTGTCGGCGGCTTTTCAGGCGTGTCCTCTTCGCGGCTTACGCCTGCCGCTGTGCTGATAGGGGGATCGCTCATTCTGCTGCTCACCATGCTCAACGAGCTCGATATCGTCACTCTTGGTGACGAAATGGCAAAGAGCGTGGGTCTTTCGGTTAAAAAATACCGTGTTCTGTTACTTGTGCTTGCTGCACTCATGGCAGGTGCAGCCGTCAGCTTTGCCGGGTTGCTCGGTTTTGTCGGCCTGATAGTTCCCCATCTGATAAGACGTGTATTCGGCGGCGAGAGCCGATATCTTGTGCCTATTTCGGCGCTTTTCGGCGCGGCCTTTGTCACTCTGTGCGACCTTGCTGCAAGGCTTCTGTTCCTGCCCTACGAGCTGCCTGTGGGCATTATCATGGCAGTCATCGGCGGCCCGGTTTTTGTCATGCTGTTGATCAGATACAAGGGAGGTCACCGCAATGATTAAGCTTCATAACGTATGCGCCGGCTATGGCGGACGCGAGGTACTGCATGGGGTCGATCTTGAAGCCGAAAAGGGACAGGTCACCACCATTATCGGTGTTAACGGCTGCGGCAAGAGCACTCTGCTCAAGACGATCATGGGTTTTGTGCCCATAAGCGGCGGCGATATAACGGTGGACGGGCGCTCGATAAAGAATATGACCGAGCAGGAGCTGGCGCGCGAGATAGCATATCTTTCTCAGGGCAAGAACGTTCCTGATATCTCGGCGGGACGAATGGTGCTTCACGGCAGGTTCCCATACCTCAGTTATCCGCGCAAATACCGCAGAAGCGACTATGAAGCGGCAGCCGATGCCATGGCTCGGATGGGCATAGCCGATCTCTCAGACAGGATGATGACCGAGCTTTCGGGCGGAATGAGGCAGAAGGTGTATATCGCAATGGCGCTGGCTCAGCAGTCTCCCGTTATACTTATGGACGAGCCCACGACTTATCTCGACATCGGCCAGCAGCTCAGGTTTGCGAGCACGGCGAGGGAGCTTGCCGACTCGGGAAAAACGGTCATCCTTGTTCTGCATGACATTCTTCTGGCCCTGAAAATATCCGATCGTATCGCGGCGGTAAAAGAGGGCAGAGTGGTGTGTTGCGGCACGCCTCGCGAGATCCTCGATTCGGGCATGGTTCAGGAACTCTATGGAATTAAGATCGGTGTTGTCGGTGAAGGCGGCAGCGAACAGTATTACTATCATATGTGAGGCGGAAATATGCAGTATTTTCCCATGTATCTCGATATAAAAGATAAAATCGTAATTATCTGCGGCGGAGGCTCTGAGGCCTGCGCCAAGGCCAGAAGGATCATGCCCTTCGGTCCCATAATAAGGGTCATATCTGCCAATATATCGGGCGATATCGAAGGGCTGGGGGTATTTGCCGAAAAACGCAGGTTTGAGGAGGGAGACCTCGATTGCTGCCCGGTGTTTGTCATCACAGCTGAGGATCATGATGAAAACCGCCGCATTGCAGATATCTGCAGGGCAAGGCATATTCCGGTGAATGCTGTCGACCAGCCTTCTGAATGTGATTTCATCTTTCCCTCGATCATTGGACGTGGAGATATGTGTATCGCCATTTCAACGGAAGGAAAGTCGCCTTCGGCGGCTGCTGCTCTGCGCGAGAGGATAGAAGAAGTGCTCCCCGAGGGCATCGAGGATATCCTCCCGTGGATGGAGCAGCTGAGGGCAAAGCTTTCATCGGATGGGTATGACTCCGATATGCGCAGAAAACTGCTCAGGGTCATAGTCAGGGAGGCTTTTGCCAAAGAAAGGCCTCTTTCGGAAGATGAACTGGCACATATTATAGAAGTATAGTCTACATACTGGAAAAACAGACCGAACTGATGTATACTTGTGTTTGTAAGAATAACTTGTAACATCAGGGAGGTCTTTTTGTTATGAATAACGAGTTTTTTGCAAATAACCGTCACAGACTTTTTGAAAAGATGGCTGACGGCAGCGTGCTGTTTCTTCATTCGGGCATCGCGCCTGTAAAGAGCCACGACCAGAGTATGCATCCTTTTGCCGTTAATCGCGATTTCTATTATCTCACCGGCATCGAAGAGCAGGATGTGTGGCTGATCCTTGGTAAGTCGCCTATGGGCACACCCTCCGAGGCTCTGTTTATCGAGCAGCCCGACGAAGAGATAATCAAGTGGAACGGTAAGATGCTTACCGTCGAGCGTGCCTGCGAATTAAGCGGCATGGAACAGGGTGATATAAAGTATAAGCAGGATATGGAGCGCTTTGTTGCCCGCAAGCTCTCCCGCGAGGCCGATAAAGTCCTCTTCTCCTTCGATCGCCTTTCGATGGGCGCTTTTCAGACACCTTCCGAGGTATATGCCCTTAAGCTGCGTGAAAAATATCCCGCGCTGCCTATCGAAAACGCCTTCAAGATGATCTCTGGACTCCGAGCCATCAAGACACCTGAGGAGATTGAGTGCATCCGCAAGGCAGGCGATGTTACCATCAAGGCTCTTGAGCATATGCTCAGGTCGGCTAAGCCGGGCGAGTATGAATATCAGTGGGCGGCAGATTTCGAGCATTATGTGGCAAGATGCGGCATGGGCAAGGCCTTCACCACCATCGCCGCCTCGGGTGCCAATGCCGTCATGCTCCACTACAGCGACAACGATCATATCGCCAATGCCGGCGATCTGATCCTCTTTGATCTGGGTGCAGAATACCGCAATTATGCTTCCGACGTTTCAAGGACATTCCCCGTTGGCGGAAAGTTCACCGAGCGC
>JAFOHJ010000154.1 GCA_017421885.1 Clostridia bacterium | reverse complement strand
CTGTGAGAGCAGAGGCCGTTTGCAACGGCTACGCAGGCTGCGTGGGCCAGCTTGTTGGAGCTGCCGACGATGAAGGTGTCAAAGGTATAGCCCGAAAGGTCGGTCTTGCCTTTTTCGTATCTTGCGATCCTTACGGGATCGGAGATGAACTCGGGCACAAGGCGTGTGCCGCCTCCTGCCAGCTCAGATATGATGTCGGCAACTTCGGGAGCGAACCTCATCTTGAGGATATCGCAGGTGACATCATTGGGAACTTTGATGATAAGGCGGTTGCCGTCGATAGCCAGCGCCTCAAGGTCGACGAAAAAGGTGGATACGATAAGCTCGCCCTTTTCATCGGTGAGTTTTTTTATGGCCCCGTCCAGCAGGGCTGCAGGTGTATACATACTTTTCCCCTTTTCCAAAGGCCCTTGCGGGCAGTTAGTTATATCTGTGTAATGTGTTTTGCGTTTGGGTGAGGTATTGGCGGGCGTGCAATGCACGCCCCTACAGGGTGCAATAATTTAGAGGAAGTGTAGGGGCGAGCAGTGCTCGCCCGTATTTATAGCGTTAAACGTCAAGATTAACTACATACTTGGCATTCTTTTCGATGAACTCGCGTCTGGGCTCGACCTTCTCGCCCATGAGGATGGTGAAGATCTCGTCGGCCATGGCGGCATCCTGCATCTCTACCCTCTTGATGGTGCGCTTTTCGGGGTCCATGGTGGTCTCCCAAAGCTGCTCGGGGTTCATCTCACCAAGACCTTTATAGCGCTGGATGTCGGCGCCGGGATAGGTCTCGAGGAAACGCGCCAGCTCTTCGTCAGAGTAGGCATAATGCTCTTCGACCTTGCGGCCTCTGGGGACGATCTTATAAAGAGGCGGCTGAGCGATATAGACATGGCCGTGCTCGATAAGAGGCCTCATGAAGCGGAAGAAGAAGGTCAGCAGCAGGGTGCGGATATGGCTGCCGTCGACGTCGGCATCGGCCATGAGGATGATCTTGCCATAGCGCAGCTTGCTGATGTCGAATTCGTCGCCGACGCCTGCGCCGAAGGCGGTTACCATGGGCATCAGCTTCTCGTTGGTGTATACCTTGTCGAGCCTTGCCTTTTCTACGTTGAGCATCTTGCCCCAAAGAGGCAGGATGGCCTGATAGCGGCGGTCGCGGCCGTTCTTGGCCGAGCCGCCCGCCGAGTCACCCTCGACGATATAGATCTCGGTGAGGGCTGGGTCGCGCTCCTGACAGTCGGCCAGTTTGCCGGGCAGGCTGGCCGATTCAAGGGCGGTCTTGCGTCTTGTGGCCTCGCGTGCGCGCTTGGCGGCCTCGCGTGCGCGTGCCGCTGTCGATGCCTTGTCGACGATGGTGCGGGCCGTTACGGGGTTTTCTTCAAAGAAGGTCATCAGCTTGTCATAGACCATTGAATCCACCATGCTGCGGATGTGGGCGTTGCCCAGCTTGGTCTTGGTCTGACCCTCGAACTGGGCCTCGGTGAGCTTGACCGAGATGACGGCGCACAGACCCTCGCGGACGTCTTCGCCGGTGAGGTTCTTGTCGTCTTCCTTCATTATCTTGAACTTGCGGGCATAGTCGTTGATGACCCTTGTGAGCGCCGTCTTGAAGCCGGTCTCGTGCATGCCGCCCTCTGTGGTTCTGATGTTGTTGGCAAACGACTCGATGTTCTCGTTATAGCCGTCGTTATACTGCATCGCGATCTCGGCGATGGAATCGTCCTTTTTGCCGCTGATGAAGATGACCTCTTCGTGCATGGGGGTCTTGTTGCGGTTAAGATGCTCGACAAAGCTGCTGATGCCGCCTTCATAGCGCATCTCGGCGCGCTCATGCTCTTCCTCATTTTCGGAACGGAGGTCCTGAAGGGTGATCTTGAGGCCGGCGTTGAGGAAGGCCTGCTCGCGCAGGCGTGTGAGCAGGGTCTCGTATTCGAAGACCAGCTCGTCAAAGATCTCGCCGTCGGGCTTGAAGGTGATGATCGAGCCGGTGCGGTCGGTGTCGCCGGTGACGCGCATATCATAGTCCTTGGCGCCGCGGTGGAAGGACATTTCGTGGATCTTGCCGCCGTTATGTACCTCGACCTTGAGCCACTCGGACAGGGCGTTAACTACGCTGGCGCCTACGCCGTGAAGGCCGCCCGAGACCTTGTAGCCTCCGCCGCCGAACTTGCCGCCGGCGTGGAGAACGGTGAATACGACCTCAAGGGTCGAAAAGCCCATTTTGGGATGGATGCCTGTGGGGATGCCGCGGCCGTTGTCGGCAACGCGGATAACATCGCCGGGCAGGATATCGACTTCGATATGGGTGCAGTATCCGGCCAGAGCCTCGTCGATCGAGTTGTCGACTATTTCGTAGACCAGATGATGAAGGCCCCTCAACGAAGTGGTGCCGATATACATGCCCGGCCTCTTGCGAACGGCTTCAAGGCCTTCAAGGACCTGTATTTGGTTTTCGTCATAGGCGGTGTCGATTTTTTCAGGTGTCTGGTTCATTTATCTGCTCCTTGTCTGAAAAGTAAAGGCTGAAAAAGGGCCGCGCCTCACATGCGGAGGTCGATGGGCTCTTTTGAACGTTTGAGAAGGGTGCGCGAGCTGAGCTGCGAGATATAGACGGTGGTAGTGCCGTCCTTTTCGCGGCATATGACTGCCGACTTGGGCAGCTCGTCGCTTACATTCACCACCATGCCCTTTTTTTCGCAGGCGGTGAGGAAGTTTCGGGTGTGCTTGGACCATGTGGAGGTGTCGAGGTCGATGATGCCCACAATGTCGGGCTGAAGGACAACGATATCTCGTCCCAGATGAAGATACATGGCTGACCTCCTCTGTGTATTTTCTGAATATCCGCCCCTTTAAAAGGCATGATATACGGTGTTAAAGAAAAATATGGGGCCGAAGCCCCGTCTGTTCAAAGCCTAAAATATAACACCTTAATTATAGCATGAAGAGGCATTTTCCGCAACTGATTTTTGCCCTCAAAGCCCCCTCGGAAGGCAACTTTTCGGGGTGTAAATGATATATTTTCGTTGCAAAAACCGGCGGTTTGTTGTACCATAAAAGTGTATGTCTGCATGCCATCCGCGAAGGCTTCGAAGCGGCTTTTGGATTTGGACATAAAACACAAAAAACAATGCGTATTTTAGTGCGGCATGACGAAGGGACGGTGAGCCGCGATGGATAAGAAAAACGTGGTGCTGGGCCTTTCGGGAGGAGTCGATTCCTCGGCCGCAGCGCATATACTTATGGATATGGGATATGAGGTGCACGGAGTGTTCCTCATGCAGAAAGGGTCCGACCCCGCACCTGCCGAAGTTGCGGCCCGCGAGCTTGGGATCTCCTTCGAGGTCATCGATATGTCCGATGAGCTGGAGCGCAATGTCATCTGCCCCTTTGTCGAGAGCTATCTCAGAGGCGAGACGCCCAACCCCTGCATTATATGCAACCCCACTGTCAAGTTCCGCTGTCTCAGAGAAGCGGCCGACCGCGTTGGGGCATATCATATCGCCACCGGACACTATGCCGTGGCGAAGGAGGGCGGCATCTATGCCTCCCCCAGCCCCAAGGATCAGAGCTATATGCTCTACCGCCTGCCCCACGAGCTCACAGAGCGCCTTATCTTCCCTCTCGGCGATATCGCCGACAAGAGCGAAACAAGGGCCATCGCTTCCGATGCGGGCCTTTCGTCGGGTTCGGCTCCCGACAGCATGGATATCTGCTTTATTCCCGACGGCGACCACGGCGCATTTATCGAAAAGCGCGGCCTTTCGGGTAAACGCGGCAATTTTGTCGATGAGGACGGCCATATCTACGGCCCCCACGAGGGCATCCACCGCTATACGGTGGGCCAGCGCCGCGGCCTCGGAGTTGCGGCTTCGGGCAGGCTCTATGTAAAGAATATCGACCCCGAAAGCGGCGATATCGTTCTGAGCCTTATCGACCCCAAGGATACAAAGGTGTATCTGCGCGACGTGGTCTTCACCGACCCTGCCTGCAGCGGTATGGAGAGCATCCCCTGCAAGGTAAAGGTGCGCCACACAAAGCGCTTTGACAGCGGAGTTTTCTACCCCGCCCTCAATATGATCGAATTCGAACAGCCCGTAAGGGCGCTGTCGCCGGGACAGTCGGCCGTCTGCTATTCGGCAGAGGGCAGAGTGCTGTGCGGCGGATTTATCAGAAAAAGGTGATCTCAGATGAAAGTGACCGTAAACGGTCTTGAAATAAACTATTACGACAGCGGCAGCGAGAATAAAGAGGTGGTCCTCTTCCTCCACGGATGGGGCGCCACCTTCGAGATATATCGCCGCGCCGTCCTCTCGCCCCTCGAGAGCAAATACCGCGTTGTTGCCTTCGATATGCCCGGCGTAGGCGGCTCGCAGGAGCCCCATGAGCCCATGACTGTGGCGGATTATGTGGATCTCGCCCAGAAGTTTGCACAGGCTGTGGATATAAAAGAATGCACCCTCATCTGCCACAGCCACGGCGGACGCGTTTCGGTGGGCATAATGAGCGATGAACACAGCCCCCTTAAGGTAAAGCGCGCTGTGTTCATAGATGCAGCCGGCGTCGTGCCCAAACGCAGCCTCGGCTATAAGCTGCGCCAGAGGGCATACAAGTGTCTGCGCGTCCTCGGCACAAACAAGCTGACAAAGCCCCTTTTCGGCGAGGTTTACGAGATCCAGCGCGACAAGCGCTCGTCGGCCGACTATAAGGCGGCATCGCCCGTTATGCGAAAGACCCTTTCCAATGTGGTAAACACCGACATGACCCCCTTTATGCCTAAGATAAAGGTGCCAGTTCTGCTTATATGGG
>JAFOHJ010000153.1 GCA_017421885.1 Clostridia bacterium | reverse complement strand
TTGAGGCTGATGTTTTTGACCTGACCGACTGTATCATGTCGGGTAGCTACACAAAGGCTATTGGTATTTACCGTGATCTGATGGAGCAGAAAAATGAGCCTATTGCTGTTTTATCGGCACTTATAAGGCAGGTGCAGCGCATTTATGCGGCATGTCTGGCACTTAGTGAAAGTAAGGGTGAAAAATATCTTGCCGATCTTTATGGATTCAGATCTTCATATCCTGCGAAGCTGCTTATTGATGCTGCTCGCAGGACAAATGTAAAAAAAGCAGCAAGAGCCCTTGAGCTTTGCTGCAATGCCGATATTGAACTGAAGAGCAACATTCCCAATGCCGAACGCACTCTCGAGCTTGTTATAATCCGAATGGCTGAGGTGAGGGGATGATAAAGCTCAGGCAGGCCATCATTGTTGAAGGCAAATATGATAAGATAAAGCTGGGTCAGATATTTGACGCTGTTATTGTTGCAACAGAAGGATTTGGGCTGTTTAATGATCCTGAGAAACTTGAGTATCTCAGGATGTTAGCACGCACCTGCGGAATAATAGTATTTACCGATCCCGACGGTGCTGGACTTGTGATCAGAAATCATATTAAAAGCACTATTCATGAAGGAGAGGTACTTCATGCATATATTCCTGACATACCCGGCAAGGAAAAACGCAAGCGCATTCCCGGCAAAGAAGGTCTCCTTGGCGTAGAAGGTGTCGATGATCAGCTTATCATCGATGCTGTTATGTCCTGCGGCATCCAAGAAGAAAGAGAAGAACGCGAGAAGGTCACCAAGACTGATATGTATAAACTTGGTTTTTCGGGCAGGAAAGATAGTGCCGAGCGCAGGCAGAAGCTGATCAGAAAAATGAAGCTGCCATCCAATATCAGCACAAACGGGTTGCTTGATGCGATCAATGCCTTGTTTGATCTGGATGAGTTTCTTGACTTTGTTTTGGATTTGTTTTCAGAATAAGAAAAAGCTCATGGTGTAAAACCATGAGCTTTTAATTTAGCCTTATGTGCAATTAAAAAAGTGTGCCGGAACCTACATAGTGAGAAAAATAGTAGGAACTGTTCAGCGAGTCATAGCAAACTGTCTTGCCGGGGCGGGGAGCATGAATAAAGTTGCTGCCGCCAACATAGATTCCAACATGACCGATCGACGAGCCGCCTGCATAATTGGAGAAAAAGACCAAGTCGCCGGGCTGAAGCTCGGATTTGGAGATCTTTGTTACCTTTGTATACTGGCTGGACGAAGAATGGGGAAGGCTGATACTAAACTGCTTGTAGACATACTGTGTGAAGCCCGAGCAGTCAAAACCGCTGGGGGTTGTGCCGCCATATACATAGCGGCAACCAAGCAGGGTAGAAGCATAATCGGTGATAGCGCTGCGGGTTGTAACTGTACCGGCGTTGACCGAAGATGTGCTTGTGGAAGAAATCGTGTTTGCAACTACTTCAACATAGTCGGGATGAATATAGCCCTTATAACCGGCTGTTTCAATCTTGAACCAACCGCTGTTGATGCCGATAATTTTAACTGTAGCACCCTTGGAAAGGCGGGAAACAATGTCACCGGAGGTGGAAGGAGCACTTCTGACATTCAGGATATCTGTAGTAACCTTAGCTGCGCCGGGTTCGACGTTCATAATGTCAGAAAGCTCAACATAATCTTTGCTGACAAAACCGTTCTGGCCGTTGTAAGCAACCTTATACCAACCATCGAGTTCATCAAGAACAGCAACTCTGCTGGAATTGGGGATCTGTGTTACTACAGATGCAGTAGTAGTTGCCTCAGCTCTGAGATTGAGGGAAGATCCTACTTTGACCTCTCCGCCTTTAACATCATAAGCGTTGGCGGAAACAGCCAGGCAGGCCGAAATGATAAATGTCAGGAAAAATGTCTTCTTAATACGTTTGAAAAATGCCATATATAACCTCCGGGGGACGGGAAACCTTTACTTGGAAGAGAGAGACCTCTCAAGCCAGATGGAAGCGATGTCCATTGCATTATAAAGGCCGTTCTTTGTGGACGACTTGATAACTTTGTCTTTAGGACTGATATCGGGGTCTGTCAGCTGAAGCTGAACAGAGACACTTTCGGCTACATCGAGATCGCCGACCTTCTTGGTCGAGAGGATCTGAAGCACTGCGATGTACTTGTCGCTCATGCTGCCGAAATAAATGGTGTTGTCCTTTCTGATAAGAGGACGACCCTTGTAGGAAAGGGGAGTATTATTTGTGCTCATAGAGTACCTCCGATGTTAATATTATATCACATGGGTAACAAAAGTCAAACAAAAAGTAACAAAATGCTTACAAAAATTATTACCAGTGATTATTGCCAAATAAACTTGAAATATTTTGTCAGAATGTCACTAACAAAATCTAAACCCTGCCGTTGGGCAGGGTTTAGTATTGTGGTTAGTTAGAGAGATACTGCCTGACAAGCTCCTGAAGCAGTTCATCGCGATCGATCTTTCGGATGAGGCCTCGGGCATTATGATGATTTGTAATATATGTAGGATCTTCCGAGAGGATATAGCCAACGATCTGATTGATCGGGTTATAGCCTTTTTCGCGGAGCGCGTCGTACACGGTCGTCAGGATACGCTTCATTTCAACGTCCGTGTCATCTCTTACATTGAACTTCTTTGTACCATCTACCATTTTTAACACCCTCCCTGGAAACTCCAATTGGTTTAAAATGTGTCACAGACAAGCTGATAACATAATCATTATATTACAAATCAAAGGCAAAGTAAAGGAAAAGTTTCAAATTGGTTACGAAAGTTATGCTCGGATAACTGCGCCGCAATCGGCTGCAAGAGCTTCAAGGATGCTCTTGACATCGGCATCGGCTTCTTCACCGGTCAGGCTGCGGTCGTCAGCTCTGAGAACGAGATTAAAGGCAACCGACTTCTTGCCCTCGGGAATACCCTTGCCCTGATAGATATCAAACAGGCTGGAGTTCTTGAGGAGATTCTTGCCACCCTTCTTAATAGCTGCCTGAAGCTGGCCAACTGTTACGCTCTGATCACAGACAACGGCGATGTCACGTGTGACAGAGGGGAAGCGGGGCAGGGGCTGGTATTCGGGGTCGGCACCCTTTACAGCGTTGAGAGCTTCGAAGGAGAGCTCGGCACAGTAGAACTGAGCATCAACACCATAATTGCGTGCAACCAGAGGATGGATCTGGCCGAGAACACCAAGGCAGACATCGTCGGCATATACAATTGCGCAGCGGCCGGGATGGTAGGAGGAGTTATCGGTGCAGGGAACGAAAGATACGTTTTCAATGCGGAGATCACCGAGAATTGCTTCGATATGGCCCTTAAGAGCAAAGAAATCCATGTCGTCACCATAAGCGCCGAGGGAGAGAACTTTGTTCTCTACAGCAAGTCCATCTTCGCCGCCGGCAAGATAGATACGGCCTACCTCATAGAGCTTGACATTTCTGTTGCGATAGTTATAGTTGCGTGTCAGGATTTCGAGCATCGAGGGGAGAACTGTTGTACGCATGATGGAGGTGTCTTCGCCAAGAGGATTGAGTATCTTGAAGGAAGCGCGGCGTGCATCATCCTGTGCCCAGCCGATCTTATCATAATATGTGGGGGAGATGAAGGAATAGGTTATGATCTCGTCATAACCAAAACCGCGGCACAGTGCGCCGAGGCGGTTTTCGAGCTTCTGTGCGGGAGAATAGCCACCCTGTGTGGTCTCGCCGCGCATCAAAGTTGTGGGGATGTTATTGTAGCCATAGAAGCGAGCTACTTCCTCAGCAAGGTCAGCCATGCCGATAACGTCAGCACGCCAGGAGGGAACAGTTACCTGATCTCCCTCGACCTCAAAGCCGACACTCTTGAGAATGCGTACCATCTCCTCTTCGCATACATCGGTGCCGAGCAGGCCATTGATGCGCGCAGGCTCCAGCTTAAGTACGCGGGGCTGGGGTACATAATTAAGGATGTCGATAATGCCGTCAACTACTTCGCCGGCACCGAGCATTTCGACCAGCTCGCAGGCGCGGTCAACAGCAGGGAGTGTGTTCATGGGGTCGAGGCCCTTTTCGAACTTTGCAGATGCTTCTGTTCTCATGCCGAGAGCAAGAGCTGTTTTGCGGATGCATGTGCCGTCAAAGCATGCCGATTCAAATACAACATCGGTCGTGTCATCGACGATCTCGGAGTTGAGGCCGCCCATAATGCCAGCAAGGCCAACTGCACGGTCTTCGTCGGCAATAACCAGCATGTTGTTTGTCAGCTTGCGAACGCCGCCGTCAAGTGTTGTCAGCTCTTCGCCATCCTGAGCGCGGCGGACAATGATCTTGCCGCCGTTTACATAGCGGTAGTCAAAGGCGTGCATGGGCTGACCATACTCGAGCATGACGTAGTTTGTGATATCAACGATGTTGTTGATGGGGCGAACGCCCATTGCGCGCAGACGCTCGCGCATCCACTTGGGCGAGGGACCGATTTTTACATTTCTGACCATACGGGCAGAATAACGGGGGCAGAGATCGGGGTCGGGTGTTTCGACATCAAGAAGCTCGAAGAGGTTGCCTTCAGCGCCGCCCTTTACCTCGGGTGTGTGAAGCTTGAGCTCCTGGCCGAATGTTGCCGAAGCCTCGCGTGCCAGACAGATGATAGAAAGGCAGTCGGGGCGGTTGGGTGTGATCTCGAACTCGACTACATGGTCGTCAAGACCGATGACAGGCTTGATATCATCGCCGGGATTGAT
>JAFOHJ010000152.1 GCA_017421885.1 Clostridia bacterium | reverse complement strand
TACATGACCTTGTCGACCACCGTCGACATGCAGAAGGACATGATGATGCCGTAGATGATGCCGTTGATATCGCTGAACAGAAGGCCGCCGATGAGGATGATGGTGCCGTCGATGGCGAAAAAGATGTTGCCCAGCGAGAGGTGGGGCTTAAGGGCCTTGATGGCCATCATAAGGAAGTCGCTGCCGCCGGTGGAGGAGTCCTGCATATAGATAAGGGCAAAGCCGAGGCCCGAGATGACGCCGGTGCATATTGCGGCCAGCAGCCTGTCGCCCTCATAGAGGGGCAGCTGAGGCGCCACAACGTCGATGAAGAAGGAGGATATCAGCATGCTCTTGATCGAACGGAAAAAGAAGCTCTTGCCCAGCAGGCGATAGCAGAGAAAGGAGATGGGCACATTGAGGATGACGGTGCCGAGGCCGATGGGCAGGCCGGTGAAGCGGTAGATGATCAGGCATATGCCCGAGATGCCCGACAGGGGGAAATTGGCGTTGAGGGTAAAGTTATAGATGCCGATGGCGATAAGCAGGCTGCCGACGATGTCGATGGCCAGCTCGCGGGCAAGCTTTGAGGGATTAAGCGAGAGTTTCATTGTCATATGCTCCTTTTCATGCGGTGAAGCTTCAAAAAAGGCGGAACATACACTTTTCGTATGCTCCGCCTGCGCTTCTTTGCTGAGATGATTTTACAACAGTCCCGGCCTTCGAGTCAAGCTATTCCCTTCTCGGTTTACAAGAAGCCGCCCTCATGGTATACTCTATATATTACCGACCCTAACGGAGCTGCTTATGAGATATATCATGTTCGACATGGAGTGGAATTATGCACCTAGCCCCGAGTGTGTCGTCGTCCGTCCCGTGCCCCTCAAGGGCGAGATAATCGAGATCGGCGCCGTCATGCTGGATGAGAACCTGGCTGAGATCGGCACATTCAAGTCCTATGTCCGTCCCAAATATTATAAAAGGCTGCAGAAGCGCATCAGTCTTCTGACCGGCATCACAAAGGAACAGCTCGACGGAGCTCCCCGCTTCGGCGAGGTCTTTTCGAGCTTTATCGAGTGGTGCGGCGAGGATGCCTGCCTCTTCACATGGGGCAGCGACGATATGCAGATGCTGCGCGACAATATGAGCTTTTTCAAACTGGACGAGGCGATGCTGCCTCCCCATTACGACCTTCAGGTCATCTACAGCTATGAAACATCGGGCGAATATGCCCAGCATTCTCTCCATGCCGCTCTCGAGAACTACGGCATCGAGGAAGAGCTGGAGGCCCACGATGCCCTCAACGATGCCATCTATACGGCAAGGGTGGCAAGGAAGCTCGACATGAAGGGCGGCCTTGAGGAATATGCCTCTCACCTGCCCCTCTGGATGAGCCACCGCCCCATGGATGTGCGCCAGTGGGGATTTTATGAGGACAAGCATCAGGCGGTGCACAGTTCGAGGACCTGCTCGGCAAGGTGTCCCGAATGCGGCGAAGCCCTCGAGCCCCTCAGGTGGATACCCGGCGGCGAGAACCGCAAGGTGGCCTGCACCTCCTGCGAGGTCCACGGCAGGTTCTTCTACCGTATGTTCCTTCACGGCATGGGTGCAAGAGGCTGGTGGGTCAAGAAGGAGACCTACCGCATGGACAGCCAGCTTGAGCAGTATTATTCCGAAAAGCTCGACAAGTTCAAGGCCGGCAGCCGCGCATCCCGCAGGAAACACAGAAAAGAGAATACCCCGGTATAAAAGAAAACCATCCACAGTCTGTGGATGGTTTTTTGATGTATTAAGGCTTCTTTCCCACTCTCTCGCCTATCTTAACGCGGGTCTCGAAGCCGAGGGAGGAGTTGCGCAGGATGTCCTCGTCGATGACTGCTCTGCCCTTTTCAAGGACCACCACGACGGTCGAGCCTCCGAACTCGAACATACCCTTCTCTTCGCCGCATTCGAAGCGGCTTATGCCCTTGCGGTTGCTGATGCGGCCTACAAAGGTGGCGCCCACCTCGACATATGCCGCCCTGCCGAAATTATCGGTGTCGAGGATGCTCACCTCGCGGGTGTTTTCCTTATAAAAATCAACGGCGTTCAGGGCCAACTGCTGCACCTTGTAGTATTTGCCCTCGATATGGCGGGTATAGCCGAGGCTGCCGCCGTCAAAGAAGCAGTAGCGGTGATAGTCGTCCACCGACAGGCGGAACACCATCACATAGCCGCCCCCGAAGCTCCGGGCAAGGCTCTCGCTGCCCAGAAGAGAGGCCAGCGAATAATCGCCGCCCTTGATGCGGAAGGTAAGGCCGTCCGACACCTCATACACGGTCAGGCGGCTGTCGGCAGGAGAAATGAGAACTTGCGGGTCGGAACTCAGCCTGCCGGGGCGCTTTTCGGGGATGATCTCACGGGTAAAGAAACTGTTGAAGCTGTCATACTCCGTTTTGGGGTATTCCGACATATCTATGCCGTTTTTCTTAATGAAGTTCTTTATAAACAGCTTTGAGGGTCGGCTTGAAACGATCTTTCCGCCCAGGTCAGACAGCCATTTTGCCGAAACCAGAGGCAGAAGAAAGCTGAGTTTTCCGCCGTAAAGCTGAGATAAAAGTCCCCCTTCGGAAGGAGGGGGACAGGGTGTGCGGTTTGTTGTCATCATCTTCCCATCACCATATATACAACGGCTACGATAGCCATGCCGACGGCGGCAACGGCGAGGTTGCCCTTGACGCTCAGCTTCTTCACCTTGATGGGCGAGATGAAGAGGGTGCCCACCACCGCCATGGTGACGCCGTATACGGCGGCGATGGCATGGGGAGCCACACGCATGGTGACAAGATAGACCAGGGGGAAGAACAGCGAAGAGGTGGTTACGGGCAGGCCGTCATATTCCTTGCGCTTGCCGGTCTCGGTCTTCTGGCGGTTTTCCTCCATGACGTTGAAGTAGGCAAGGCGGATGAGGGCGGCCAGCATATAGCCTGCCAGCAGGGGCATGTGCCACAGGGAGTCAAGGCCGATGGAATAGCCGATGACGGCGGGGAAAACGCCGAAGGCCACAAGGTCGGACAGCGAGTCGATCTGGATGCCGAAGCGCTTTTCCTCATCGGTACGTTTGCGGGTGCGGGCGATGGCGCCGTCGAACATATCGCAGAATCCGCAGACACAGAAGAAAAGTACGGCTGCTGTGGGGCTGTGAGTCAGGGCGGCGAACATACCCATGAGAGCCGACACCGTGCCGATATATGTGACGATGACGGTATAGTTGTAAAAACCTATCATTTTAAAGTGTTTCTCTCCTTAAAAGTGCCAATGAAATGGCATAAAATCAATTATTTCTATCTTATTATATTATTAATTCTAACATGAAAGGTTTTTAATTGCAATGTAAACAGCCTCTGTGGTTTGTATTAAAATGAAAACAATAAATAAACAGAAGGGGCTTGCGGGCGAGCACTGTGTTCCGTCGCATCCAAGGCTCCTTTTGAAAGGAGCTGTCACCGCAGGTGACTGAGGTTTGGCAAAATGGCTCCCCTGTGTAAGGGGAGCTGTCGTCTTTGACGACTGAGGGGTTGCTGCGGCAAGCTTCCGTCAATCCCTCCGCCCCTTCGGGGCACCTCCCTTTACACAAGGGAGGCAAGGCCAAACACCCGTCAGGCTACGCCTGCCACCCTCTTTCAAAAGAGGGCTAAGGCACCAAAAAATGCCGCCCGGAGGCGGCATTTTCATACATTCACTTATTTCTTCTCAACGAT
>JAFOHJ010000151.1 GCA_017421885.1 Clostridia bacterium | reverse complement strand
CTTGCGGTAAATTACCTTGTAGGGGCGTGCATTGCACGCCCGCAAGTTTATTGCATCCCCAAACATCTGTCATATCTGCAGCAATACACAAAAATGAACCCGTTAAGTCTAAAAACAGCATAAAATTACGAACAGTTATCACAAATGAACGAAAGGAAGGCTGCAAATGAAGAAAATCACCTCTATGCTGGTCGCAGTTCTGCTCTGCATGGGTCTTAGCGTAACGGCCTTTGCGAAGGGCATGGACAATTTTGAAGCGGCGAAAGAATATACCGGGTTTTCCGATGTTGCCGAAGCCGCATGGTATCACGGCTCGGTAAAGGCCGCCTTTGAATACGGCCTTATCAAGGGCGCATCGCCCACCGAGTTCAAGCCTGACGGCACATTGACAGTCGCCGAGGCCATAGTTATGGCCGACCGCATCCACATGCTGTATGAGACCGGCGAGGACACCCTGGTCAACGGCACGCCCTGGTATCAGACCTATGTTGACTATGCCATCGAGAATGACATTATCGAAGACGGCGACTATGCCGATTACAACCGCAACATTACCCGCGGCGAGATGGCCGATATTTTCACCCGTGCTCTGCCCGAGAAGGAATATGAAGAGATAAACGAAGTTTCGGATGATCTGGAGCTGGATATCGCAGGCCATAAGTATGAAGACAGCATCCGCACTCTGTTCAGCGCCGGCATCGTAACCGGCAACGACCCTTACGGCACATATACCCCCGATGCCAGCATCAAGCGCTGCGAGGCGGCGGCTATCATCTCGCGCATCGTCGACGAGAGCCTGAGAAAGCAGATCACTCTGTTTACTGACTGGGATGTAGATGGAAATGTCACCGTTGCAGCACCCTTTAACAGTCTGTCCAGTTATTTTGAATTAGAGGAGCAGAATATTGATCTCGGGCTTCAGCTTACACCGGAAAAAACATCAGATAACGGCGCAGCCGTCGTTTATAAGTGGGGATATGATGAGCCTGCCACTTTGTTCATAACTGTCGATGAATATAGGGCAAATCTTGCTCAGACCATGAATGTCGATCCTTCGGCCGTAAATGTAACAGAAGTAACATTTGGAAGCGCAAAGGCTTATCGTTATGATGTGCGTGTTAAAACAGAAGGAGTTCTTATAAGATTTGCCGGATATCGAGTTGTAACCGGCAATAATCAGTATGAGATATCTGAGTTTGTAACCTATTCGGGTAATGAAGAATATAATATCAAGGCAGATCAGATCTTGCGTGACATGGTCAACAATGTAAAGATCCATGGGGTTGGACCTTCGTCAAAACTCAGTTAATTTAATTTTAAAACCGGCCCGCACAGCGGGCCGGTTTTAATCTTGTTTTCATTGTTATTCGGGACAGAAATGAATATAATCATCAATGATATTTAAAGCTTCCGCCGCCGATAAACTCGCGGAGAAGGCTGTCACGCGGAACAAGAGCCGGGTCGATGGCCTCGAATCGCTCAAGGGCAGGCAAGAAAAGCCTTGAGGTCGGAAAGGGCAAAGCGGTTGATCTCGCTTAATTTATATGTCATGGGTATCCCTCAAATCATAAAATGTGGTATACTTACATTATATGATACAAAGTTCTGAAAGCCATTGTCATTATGTAAAAAATTGGTGAAAAATGAGGTTTTAGGGAACAAAACCGGTTTTTTGCCGGTCTTATATACAGAAAAGAAAACGGAGGTAAAGATAAATGATCGGATCTCTCATCATGGGTGCCATCATCGGATGGCTGGGCTGCAATATCATGGGTCTCAGAGGCGGCCTGCTCAAGAATATCATCATAGGTGTTCTTGGCTCGGCTCTCGGCTCGGTGGTTTTCGGCATCATCGGTTTCCATGCCACCAGCATGCTGGCCGACCTGATCGTAGGCATCGTAGGCGCATGCCTGCTCATCAAGCTTGCGGATAAACTGTTATAATCAAAAATCGGCGGTTCTTCGGAGCCGCCGATTTTTTGTCTTGAATATATCGGTTTTTCATAAACCTTTACAAAAAGATAGCTGTGTGATATTATGATATAAAACTTAGATAAACAAAGCTTTGGTTGAAAGAGAGATATAATTATGAGTTTGCCCGAAAAGAAGGTCAAGCAGCTCATCGAGCTGATGAACCAGATGTCCACAACAAAGATCCCTGTTCATAAGAAGATCATCGAGTGTTTTGATCTTGCTATGGATGAAAAGATCCTTGATTATCTTATAAAGGTAGGCACCGAGCCTCACGTTATCCCCCAGCTGCAGGCCATATTCTTTGATATGTACGGCGGCGGAGTTCCCGAGTGGGAGAAGTTCTGGGAAGGTATCCTCGAGATGAGCTTCCTGCATCCCAAAAACACTGCCGAGCGCCAGTATTACATCCTTGCGCCCGTATTCCCCGGCTGGATCGAGATGGCCGTCGGCGGCCCCCTCACACCCAAGCGCGAAGCTATCCTCGAGAAGTTCTTCGAGTTCTGGGACGAGATGCTGCTGGGCAAGAACATCGGCCCCGTCCGTCTGCTGTCCAACCTCAAGGGCGCAAAGAAGATCAAGGACGGCGTTCCCGCCCGCATGACCACACTGGCCATCCGCGGCGGCAAGGAGATCACTCTTGACCAGCCTCTTGAGAGCCGTCAGGAAGTATATCCTGCAGGCTCGGTATTCGAAGTCCTCAAGCGTTTTGAAAACGAGATCGCTGTTCTCAACTGCTTCTGCCGTCAGCATAAGATGATAAGCACAGGCGAGGGCTGCGACCTTGGCCTGCCCATCGAGGGCTGTGTTGCCCTCGGCCCCATGAGCACCCAGCTGGTAGAAAACGGCGTTGCCCGCAGGCTCTCATATGAAGAGGCCTGCAAGCTCATTCTCGAGCTGGAAAAGAAGGGCTGTGTCCACACCACCTTCCACTACGGCAACGATGCCACCAAGGAAGAGTTCGTTATCTGTAACTGCTGCCCCGACTGCTGTGCTCTTTACAGCACCTACCGCCGCGGCGGCCTCAGCAAGATCCACGTTCATTCCTTTGCCGTTCCCAAGATGAAGAACGAGAGCAAGTGTGTCGGCTGTGATATGTGCGGCAGAGCTTGCCCCACAGGCGCAACCTACTACGACCGCATCGGCCAGAAGTTGGTGTTCAACTATGACAAGTGCATCGGCTGCGGCCAGTGCGTAAACCAGTGCAAGTTCGACGTCCGCGAGATGATCGACCAGGAGCGCGACGTATTTGTAAAGACCGAGAAGCCCAGAGGTAAGTAATATGCACGAGGGCGCGGTCTGCAGCGAGATCATCGACATCGTGGGCAGGGCTGCCCGCAATAACGATATTGAAAAGGTGTTCGAGATAACCCTCAGAGTAGGGCCCTACTCATGCATCAATCAGTCTCAGCTTAATTTTTATTTCGATATAGCCCGCAAGGGAACATGCATGAGCGAGGCGGTCATCAC
Organism: Clostridia bacterium; assembly: GCA_017421885.1. The sequence goes on along the minus strand of JAFOHJ010000151.1, from coordinate 363 downwards.
CGTCGAGCGCGACGAGAGCCTCACGGGGGCATCGCAGATGTATGTAAAGACATTCAGAGGAGAATGAACATGAAAACCATCGCAGTTAACGTAAACGTACTTAATAAGAACGACGAAGTCGCCGCAGGCGTAAAGAAGAGCCTGTCGGAGCGCGGCATCCGCATGATAAATCTTCTCGGCACACCGGGAAGCGGCAAGACCACTCTGCTCGAGCAGGTGCTGCAGGACAGCCGCATCGACCGCAGTAAGGTAGCTGTCATCGAGGGCGACCTCTACACAGCAAAGGATGCCGAGCGTATGGAGCAGATCGGTGTTCGTGCCATTCAGCTCAACACCGAGGGTGTCTGCCACCTCGAGGCCGAT
>JAFOHJ010000150.1 GCA_017421885.1 Clostridia bacterium | reverse complement strand
GAGGATCCTGGGCTGGTTGTCTACCAGCGCCAGCATATTTACCGAGAAGTTCTCCTGCATCTGTGTCAGCTTGAACAGCTGATTGAGCATGACCTGGGGGTTGATGTCCTTACGCATCTCGATAACGACGCGCATACCCTGGCGGTCCGACTCGTCGCGGATATCGGTGATGCCCTCTATCCTCTTCTCCTTATGGAGGTCGGCAATATGCTCGACAAGGCGGGCCTTGTTCACCTGATAGGGCAGCTCGCTGATTACTATGCGGAACCTGCCCTCCTTGTAGTCCTCGATCTCGGTGCGGGCGCGGACGGTGATCTTACCCTTACCGGTGGAATATGCGGCCTTGATGCCGGCGCGGCCGAGGATAATGGCGCCTGTGGGGAAGTCGGGACCCTTGATGAACTGGCCGATCTTGTCGAGGCCGGCATCGGGGTCGTCGATAAGGCAGCATACGCCGTCGATGACCTCGCTCAGGTTATGAGGAGGGATATTTGTGGCCATACCAACGGCGATACCGCTGGAGCCGTTTACCAAAAGCTGGGGGAACGCCGAAGGGATGACGGCAGGCTCTTTCAGCTTGTCGTCAAAGTTGGGGTTCCACTGGACAGTATCCTTCTCGATATCCTCCATCAGCTCTTCGGCGATCTTCGACATTCTGGCCTCGGTGTAACGGTAAGCAGCAGGGGGGTCGCCGTCGACCGAACCGAAGTTGCCGTGTCCGTCGATCAGAGGATAGCGCAGCGAGAAATCCTGCGCCATACGGACCATCGCATCATATACCGATGCGTCGCCGTGAGGATGATATCGGCCCAGTACGTTACCGACCGTTGTCGCCGACTTGCGGTAGGGCTTGTCGCTGGTCAGGTTATCCTCATACATAGCATAGAGGATCCTGCGGTGGACCGGCTTGAGGCCGTCGCGAACATCGGGCAGAGCACGGGCAACGATAACGCTCATGGCATAGTCGATAAAGGAGGTTCGCATCTCCTTTTCAATATCAACATTGATGATCTTTTGATTCTCGAAAAGTAATTCGCTCATTTAGTCACCTGTTTTCTAACTGAAAATGTATATATCAGGGCGCATGGATTCACGTGAAACACCGCGAATATCATGCATATGTGAATAACCCATTATTCACACCCGTGTGTTTATTCATGGGGATGGAAAGAGTCTATCTCAACATCCTGAGCATCGGAAACGTCAAAGGGAGGGGCTTCGGGGCGGTATTTTTTGCCCGAAACAGTGTCCTCCTGCTGTCTTTCCTGCCTGCCCCGGCTCTGATAGCCGTCGCCGCTGCCATAGGGCAGCATCATGGCCGCAATGAAATAGAGAAAGAATATCGGCATGCGCGTATAGAGGTTTAGAAAAATCAGAATGCCTCTGATTATCCACGCATTTATGCCAAGCGTTTCGGCCAGGCCTCCGCACACGCCATAGAAAACTTTGTTGTGATAGCTCTTGTGAAATTTCATATAGGGTCGCCCTCCTTGGGCAATATGGGGTCAAAAGGCTAAATAGAAATGATGTTAGCCTCATTGAAGATGGTGGGAGGAGTGCAGCAGGTTATGATGGTCTGCCCTCCCACGGCCGACGAGGCAACAAAGGTGCTGCGGCTTTCGTCCAGTTCACTGAGCACATCGTCCAGCAGAAGGATGGGCCATTCGCCGCTGTCGATCCTGAAGAGCTCGCGCTCGCCGAACTTGAGGGCAAGAGCCGCCGTGCGGGTCTGCCCCTGGGATGCAAAGGAACGGGCCGACTGGCCGTTTATCAGGATCTCGATATCGTCTTTATGGGCTCCCGAAAGCATCGAGCCGGTCTTCAGCTCGGCCTCCATGTGGCTGTCCATATGTTTCGAGAGGCGGTCGCGCAGCATATCGGTGGACATCGAGGGGTCCTCAATGGTCGACACCGTCTTGTACTTAAGCTCCAGCCTCTCGGCGCCTCGGGATATCCCGCGGTGGATGATCTCGGCTTCGCGGGTAAGCTCGGTGAGGAATGCGTTTCGATAGTGGATCAGCTCGGCTCCGTAATATATCAGCCTTTCGTTGACCACCGGCAGCATCCTTTTGTCCTCCCCTTCCTTGAGCATCAGCTGTTTGAGCTTCATCAGCTGGTTATACTCCGAAAGACAGGCGGCATATCGTGGCCTGAGCTGGCAGAGAGCGGTGTCCATAAAGCGTCTGCGCTTTTCCGGCTCGCCCTTTACCAGATAGAGGTCGTCGGGGCAGAACAGCACGCATTTGAGGTATTCGCTCAGGTCATGCTGCTTTTTTATGCTGACTCCGTTCACCGAATAGGATGTTTTGCCGTTCAGCGGCATGGATATTTTCACATCAAATGTACGGCTTCGCGCCGATATCCTGCCTTCGATGGATGCGCGGTCGCGGTAGAAATTGATAAGGTCGCCCCTTTTTCGGCTTCGCCACGAGGCCGAACCCGAAAGGAGCATGATGCCCTCGAGCATATTGGTCTTGCCGCGGGCATTCTCACCCCAGACTATGTTGACCCCTTCCTTAAAGCTGAAGGAGCTTCGGTCATAGCTGCGGAATCCGTCCAGCGTAAGACCGTCGATCGTCATGCCTGCTCTACCCTGACTGTGACTCCGGCAAAGGAAACGCTGTCGCCGGGATAGATCTTTTTGCCGCGCATGGTGCAAACCTCGCCGTTGACCTCTACGGCCTCGTCGAGGATGACCATCTTGGCCTCGCCGCCGCTTGACACCATATCGGCCAGCTTAAGCAGGCTGTCGAGCTTGATAAAGGGAGTTTCGATCTTTACAGTTTTCATATTACAGATCCTCCGCCTTGAGTCTTACGGGAAGGACGAGGAACAGGAAGCTGTCGCCCTCCAGAGGCTTGAAGAGGCAGGGCGAAAGGCCGCTCTTGAGCTCCATTACCACCTCTTCATCGGGGCATGCCTTGAGGGCATCCAGCAGATAGCGGTTGTTGAAGCCGATCTCGATTTTGTCGCTGCACATGGGAATCTGGATCGAGTCGAAGGACTTGCCCAGCGAGGTTATGCAGGAAAGCTTGAGTGTTTCGCCCTCAAACAGGCAGCGTACGGGATTCTTAAGTCGTTCGGAAATGATGAGCGATACGCGCTCGACGGCGTTTACCAGTTCTGACTTGTTGAGAGTCAGCCTGATGGGCATATCCTCGGGCACAGCCGAGCGATAGTTGAGGAATTCGCCTTCCAGCAGGCGTGTTGTGACAACGGTGCCGGCAAACTCGAAGAGGCCGTGTTTGTTTTCGGGATAAATGGTAACATTTTCCTCGCCGTCGGGCAGGATGCGGGCCAGCTCCTTGAGGGTCGAGCCGGGAACTACAAATTTAAAGCTGTCATCGCCGAAGGCTTCGATCTTTTCTTTTCTTACTGCCAGGCGGTAGCCATCGACCGAGATCAGGCTGAAGGTCTGGCCCTCGATCTCAAAAAGCGAACCTGTGTGGACCGGCTTGTTCTCATTCTGCGAAATTGCGAAGATGGTGTCGCCGATCATGCTGCGCAGCAGGCCGCTCTGGAGTGTGATGCCCCTTCTTTTCATGATTTCGGGCAGCTCGGGATATTCGTCGGCGTCCTCTGCCTTGATGTTGAAGGTTGAACGGCCGCAGCGGATGACTGCGTTCAAGTCTTTGTCGACTGTGATCTCGACGGTGTCGCCCTGGACTTTTCTGATGATGTCGAAGAACATTTTGGCATTAAGTACGCAGCTTCCATATTCTTCCATCTGACAGGGGACTGTTTTTCGGATGCTCATCTGATTGTTATATCCGCACAAAGTTATTGTATCGTTATTAACAGAAAAAAGGATGCCTTCCAATGCGGGGATGGGGCTTTTTGACGCGACAGCGTGGATGCATATCGATAATGCATCACTGAGTTCGTTTTTGTCACAGGTAATGTGCATGGTGGTTACCTCCTGTTTTGGTGTGGGATTTTATAGAATATAATAAATTTTATAGTAGTTGTTGTAGTATCTGTGAAAATGTGAAAAAGTCTGTTCAGAAGGCTCTGCAGGCGGCTTTTTGTTTCCACAGCCCTGTGTGTATAACCTGGATTTTTCCACAGCGCGCGGTTTTCCACAATTTTTTCCCCTGTGGAATCCACAGCTTATTTCGGCACTTTTCCACATTTTCTGTGGATAACTGTGGAGATTTTTTCGCGCACGGCGGCCCGTTTCGGGGATATTTATCGGTTTCTGATGTTCTTTTTCAGGTCCTTGATGGTTGCGGCCAGCTCGGGGTCCACCTGTATCTCGCCGCGGATCTTATCGCGTGCATAGAGGGCGGTGGTGTGGTCGCGTCCGATAAAGCGTCCGATGTCGGGCAGCGAGAGTTCGGTGAGCTCGGTTATAAGGTAAACCAGGATCTGCCTTGCCCTTGCTATCTCCTTGGATTTGGATCTGCCCAGGATCTTGTCCTTGGCGATGCCGGTGAAGGAGGATACCTCGGTGAGGATCAGGTCGGGCGTGGGGCTGAGGCCGGGGTTTTCCTGACGGATGTCGCGGATGGCGCGCTCGGCAATGCTCCTGTCGATAGTGCTCTGAGGCAGGATGGCCTGAAGGGCTGCGATCTTCTTTACAACGCCTTCCAGCTGGCGGACGTTGGATGTGATCGAGGCCGCGATGAACTCGGAAACTTCGTAGGTCAGCTCGAGGCCGAAAGTGTGTGCCTTGGCATTTACGATGGCCATTCTTGTTTCGAGGTCGGGCGGCTGGATATCGGTGATGAGGCCCCACTCGAAGCGGGTGCGCAGACGTTCTTCAAGGGTAGCCATCTCCTTGGGGGGACGGTCGGATGCCAGAACGATCTGTTTGTTGGATTCATAAAGTGCGTTGAAGGTGTGGAAGAACTCTTCCTGAGTCGAGTCCTTGCCGGCGATGAACTGGATATCGTCCACCAGCAGCAGGTCGGCATAGCGGTATTTCTCGCGGAACTCGCTCTGGCTGCCGTTCTGAATGGCCTCGATCAGCTGAGAGGTGAACTCCTCGCCGCGGATATAAACCACCTTTTTGTCAAAGCGGTTGTTTTCCACCATACTGATGATGGATTTAAGCAGGTGTGTCTTGCCCAGGCCGGAGGGGCCGTAGATGAACAGGGGATTATAAATGGCGCTGAGGCCTCCCTGCGAGCAAAGACCGTTGGCAACGGCAACGCAGGCGGCATGAGCCAGCTTGTTGGAGCTGCCGACGATGAATGTGTCGAAGCTGTAGCCCGAGAGCTCGGACTTGGATTTTTCATAGCGGGCGATCCTTGCGGGATCGGAGATGAACTCGGGCGTCAGTCTTGTGTCGCCGCCGGCGAGCTCGGAGATAATGTCAGCCACCTCAGCCGCGAAGCGCTGCTGAAGGATGCTGCAGGTCAGGTCGGTGTCGACCTTGATTATGAGGCGGTTGCCTTCAATGGCCAAAGCCTCGGTGCCGTCGAAGAAGGTGGAAACGATGATCTCGCCCTTTTCGTCGGTGAGTTTTTTTATGGCCCCGTCCAGCAGGGCGGCCGGTGTATACATACTTTTCCCCTTTTCCAATGCCCTTGCGGGCGTTTCTGTCTGTGTATAGATTCTCCTCTGTGTAGGGAGATGAAAGCCCTCTTTTGAATACCCTGAAGGGCACTTAGAGGGTGGCAGGCGAAGCCTGACGGGTGTTTGGCCATGCCTCCCATGCCTCCCTTGCCTAAAGGGAGGGGGACCGTCGTCAGACGGTGGAGGGATATTTCGGTGAGCCCGGTCGGGCGATTCGTGAATCGCCCCTACATATCCCCCAGTCAACTTCGTTGACAGCCCCCTTTAGGCAAGGGGGCCATATAAAGCTTAAACGTCCAGGTTAACTACATATTTAGCGTTCTTTTCGATGAACTCGCGTCTGGGCTCGACCTT
>JAFOHJ010000149.1 GCA_017421885.1 Clostridia bacterium | reverse complement strand
GGGGGCGCTTATGGTAGTCTGCTTTGACGGCGAAAGATGCGTCGGCAATGCCCAGATTAGTTTTAATAATCTCTGCAAGCTGAAACACAGGTCTTCGGTTGCAGTAGGAGTATTGAAGGTATACTGGGGGCAGGGGATAGCGACGAATATGCTGGAGCTGCTTATAGAAGTGGCGCGGAACTGCGCGGGAGTTGAGGTCGTCGGCCTCGAATATATCGAGGGCAACGACAGAGCAAGGGCTCTTTATGAGAAGCTTGGTTTTGTCGAGAGCTATCGCAAGCCGGATGCCATTCGCTGGCGCGACGGCAGTATTCATGCTGAGATTGGTATGATGAAGTATTTGAAGTAATAAAAACTGCCACCCGGTTTGGGTGGCAGTTTTATGTTGAATGTAAACTTTTATCGAAATAGTTGAGTGAAGTGCGATTATCTGATAAACTAAAATAAAAAAGGGTGGTGGCATAGATGTCGGAATATAAAAGCTTGGAACAGAAGCTTCCCGTGACCAAAAGAGGCATGTTGATTTTAATGGGCATTTTGGTTGTGGCGCTTGCCATGTGGGGAATATATCGCTGGAACCTGCAGTATTATGATGTGAATATAGAAGCAGAGGACCTTGAAAAAGTTATGGGCATAAATGGAGAGATACTTAATGCCGAGCATCCTGAGATCGTCAAACAGATTGCAGAAGCAGTTTCTGGCGAGTATGAATACTTTGGCAAGCTGGATGTTTTGGATGCCAATGTGTATCTTGAGTACTCATCGTTAGGCTATGATCACATAGTGTTTCAATATTGTGACGGTGAGAGATATGAGTGCTTTGTTTACGAAGACGGCGTTCTTTACTATGACAAGGGAGATAATTACTGGTACTTCAAAGTTTTGACTGACCCTGAAGTATATGAACTGGCCGAGTCCGGTTTGCTTTTGATCGATTGAGAATATACAGCAAAACTGCCACCCGATTTGGGTGGCAGTTTTATTTTACTCTTCAAAATCAATGGGAAGAATGCCCTTGGGGAACTCCATAATGCATCCCTTATGGGGATTTACCACCTGTCTGATGCGAAGGTTGCCCTTGAGCGACAACAGCATACCTGCCTGAGCATCGCTGAGGCCTGCGTGCTCCATGAGGAAGCCGTGCATCTTGTGTGCCGCCTTGACGCTGCATACGTCCAGCGAAGGATCAGCAGCCGTTGTCATATAGTGGGTCTTATTTACAAGGAAGGGCGTGGGAATGTCGCTCCTACCCTTGAGAACGGTAACGCGTACATCAACCTCGCCGTTCATCTCCAGCGCGCAGATCACGGTCTCGCCGTCGCCCTGAACGCCGTGCAGGTCGCCCATCGAGAGCAGTGCGCCGGGAACATTGACCGGCAGATAGAGGGTGACACCTTCGTTCATATCCTTGATATCTAGGTTGCCGCCATGCTCGTCGGGGGTGGTAGTGGGAATTGGCGCGCCTGCAGGAGCAGTTCCGATAACGCCGATCATGGGGATCATGGGGATGGTGATGCCGTCAAAATCAAAGGTCATCTTTTCGCGGTCGATAGGGAAGATGCGGCAGTGGCAGCCTTCGATGTTGTAAATACCGCTGCCAAGGCGGGCACACATACAGCCTTTATCGTCGGGTCTGATGGCGAGGATCTCGACTTTAAGAACATCGCCGATCTCAGCTCCTTCAATATAGAGGGGGCCTGTAACGGGGTTATTGGTGCTCATATCCATCTCGGCAAAGTCCATGCCGTTGCGGCTGAGCTCGCCGTTATAGCAGTCGCGGCAGAGGAAGGTGGCGGTGTCGCCCGAGTGTGCATGGGCAACGGGAGATATATCCTTGTCAAAGGCCAGATGGAACGAATCGCGGTTTACCAGTATATGTGCCATAATATCTTCTCCTTACGGTGTGATTGATGGCTTCATTATATCATTTTATATCATAAGTATCAATGATCCCGTACCTGCCGCTTAACGGATCGCGGAAAAGGGGGATATGGGGAGGCCTGAAAGTAAAGATGAACAGAGATATTCCCCACAATGCCACCACGGTCAGCCACAGCACAGTTTCTGTTTTTGTGGGAGTTGGAAAGCTGCGAGTGATAAAATGGCTCAGGGCGAATGTCAGGGCCGAAGCAGCAAAAAACAGCCCAATATCAACAAAAAGAAACCCTCGTCCGATGGAACCGGTGTAGGTGTAATAGAGCATGATTATCATCAGCATCCCCATCACCAGTGAGCAGCACCTCCCCCATAGAAATGCTCCGAAGCTTTGCCCTATGGCAAAATACTGCCACACCGTATAGGCGAGGCATGGGAAAAACAACAGCTTGAGGTGTTCCCACACGCTTTCGTTGACCGGGCAGATGAGCCCGGCAAGAGCCGAACCACCCGAAATAGGATAGATAAAGTGAAGTGCAGAGCCGGCGATGGATACGATGATAAATCCCCATAGGTCGCTTTTGAATAATGAATGATGGTTCACAGATAAAACCTCCCGCAATACTTCTGGGTGAAGATATGCTCAGAAGAGAGAGAATATGAATAAAAATATATCATACTGCCTTGTTAAAGCTGCTGTGCGGTGGTATAATCAAATCATCAAATATATTTATAAGGAGGGTACTGCTTTGAAAAAGGTAAGACTCGGAAAAACAGAGCTCATGGTTACAAAGACGGCGTTTGGCGCCCTTCCCATCCAGAGAATATCGGTCGACGATGCGGTAAAGCTGGTTCGCCGTGCATATGAGGGCGGCATCAATTACTTCGACACAGCCAATGCATACACCGACAGCGAAAAGAAGCTGGGCATCGCTTTTGAAGGCATCCGCGACAAGGTAGTTATCTCGACCAAGAGCGGCGGCAAGGACAAGGCCACCGTTCAGGCCCATATCGAGAACAGCCTCCGTATGCTCAAGACCGATTATATCGACCTGTTCCAGTTCCATAACCCTGCGGAGCTGCCCGACATCAACGACCCCAACGGCCCCTTTGCCGCTGCCCTTGAGGCCAAGGAAAAGGGATATATTCGCCATATAGGTATTACAAACCACCGCCCCGGCAAGGCAAAGGAAGCCATCCTCAGCGGCAACTATGAAACACTCCAGTTCCCCTTCTGCTATCTTGCCACCGATGTCGACCTTGAGCTGGTAAAGCTCTGCAAGGAGAACGACATGGGCTTTATCGCCATGAAGGGTCTTTCGGGCGGCCTGCTCAACAAGGCTGAGGCCTGCTATGCCTTTATGCAGCAGCATGAGAATGTTGTTCCCATTTGGGGCATCCAGCACGAGTGGGAGCTTGACCAGTGGCTCGAGCTGACCGAGAAGGGCGCGGAGATGACCGACGAGCTCAAGGCCATCATCGACCACGACCGCAAGGAGCTGGCCGGCAACTTCTGCCGCAGCTGCGGCTACTGTCTGCCCTGTCCTGCCGGCATCGAGATCCCCAATGCGGCAAGAATGGCTCAGCTGCTCAGACGTTCGCCCTATAAGCCTTATATGAGCGACGAGTGGTATGCCAAGATGCACAAGATCGAAGGCTGCCTCCACTGCAATGCCTGCATGAGCCGCTGCCCTTACGGCCTGAACACGCCCGACCTGCTGCAGATGATGCTCAAGGATTATGACGAGTTCTATGCCCAGCATAAGGACGATTAAAATAAAGGTCGCAAATTGTTAACCTTCCATTACTTGACACCATCCTGATATTCCCATATAATCACCTTACAGTCAGATGAAAATAAAGGAGAATATTTATCATGGATAATAACGAACTTTTCAACGAGATCGAAAACGAAGAAGAAGACGGTATCATCACTCTTGTTGACGACGAGGGTAACGAGGTACAGTTTGCCTATGTCGATCTGGTCGAATACGAAGGCGAGAATTACGCTATCATGCTTCCCATCGAAGACGGCGAGGTTCTTGAAGAGGCAGTTGTAATGCTGGTTCAGGAGAACGAGGACGGTTCCGACGAGCTGACAGGCATCGAGGACGAAGCCATCGTAAACGCTGTTATCGACATCTATAACGAGAGAGTCGAAGAAGACGAAGAATAATTGTAAGACAAAGGGCAGGGCCGAGTCGGTCCTGCTCTTTTCTTATATATACTCTTTTGTTTTGCGCGCTGCCATGGTATAATAATATAAAGTTATAAAAAGGAGTGGTATCATGATCCGCAAGGCAACAAGGGACGACCTCCCGAGGATATACGAGATTTATGCCAATGCGCGCGAGTATATGAAGCGCACCGGCAACCCGACCCAGTGGGGCGACACCGAGCCTCCGGTTCATTGGCTCGACACCGACATCGAGCGCGGCGAGCTTTATGTATGTTATGAAGGCGATGAGGTATACGGCGTATTTATGTTTATGACCCGTGAGGAGCCCTTTTATCTGACGCCTATCGAGGGCGAGTGGCTCAATAACGAGCCCTACGGCACGGTGCACCGCATTGCATCCCACGGCTCGCGCAAGGGTGTTTTTAAAGAGAGCATCGATTTCTGCAAATCGCAGATCGACAATGTCAGGATCGACACCCATCCCAACAACAAGACCATGCAGCACGTCTGTGAAAAGAACGGATTCACTCGCTGCGGCCTGCTGCGCGTCAAACGCGACGACAGTCTGAGGATCATGTATCATTGGGTGAAAGAATAAATAAAAGCTCCCTCCGGGGAGCTTTTATCGTTTATATTTTTTATGTAAATAAATGAAAATATTTTTGTATAAATAAATGAAAATATTATTTTACATATTGCAATATATTGTGATATATGTTAAGATTGTGATAAGAAATTAAAGGGGTGATATAATGATGAGATAGTTGGATGATTTGTTAGCTTAGGCAAAACTAATTTAAAACAAGAAAAGGAGATTACATTATGAAGACTTTGAAACGTTTACTCGCTATCACAATGGCCGTTATGATGCTTTCTGCTTTTTCCATAAATGTAATGGCCTCAGAAGTCGTGCCTGGAACACCACCAGAAGAAATTGATCCTGAAGAGTACATTGTCTCTTGTTCATCTGGAGGAAAACATCAAATGTTAGCAAAAGGAACAGGCTATGTGTATAATGCAGCAGGAAATGACCACATCTTTACTGGTAACATGTATCAGTGTACACAGTGTTATCTGATTTTGGTAACAAGTGGACATATGCTTATCCCTGATTCAGTATGGGGACAATACGCTATTAAGGACTATGGACTTCCTTTTCCTTTTGATAGCTCACTTCTTAACATAGAAACAGATACGTATGGTGAGAAATGGGTACATGATGACTTTTCGAGAGGATTTGAGTTCATTCGAAATAAATAATTTTTAAACTTTTGTTGATTTTGCAAAGGAAAAGAATTATGAAAAAGAAGATAAGGCTTCTCATATCTTTACTGATTTTAGTATTTTTGTTTGGATGTACCGAAGAAGATCCTAATGAGGGCACATTGAAGGTTATCGAAAATATTGTAACATATCCCAATGAGGAATTATTTGATGCTAACCTCTTATTACTGCCCTATGATGCTGTGGAAGAAAGAAAAGAAAGTGCTGAAAGAACAGAGAGCAATTGGAGCAATGCTGTAGAAGAATATTTT
>JAFOHJ010000148.1 GCA_017421885.1 Clostridia bacterium | reverse complement strand
TCTCAGAGCTAACGAAAAGGGAGGAAAACCGCTCTGCGAGAGGCTTTGTGAGGCAGGAATTTTAAGTGAAAAAAATCTTGAAAATTTTTTGAAAAAAAGTGTTGACAAAAGGGTATAGTTGCTATATAATCTATCTTGTTCGCAGGACATGAGAGAAAAACGAAGCGAACAACAGAAATGGCGGCGTAGCTCAGTTGGCTAGAGCATCCGGTTCATACCCGGCAGGTCGTAGGTTCAAGTCCCACCGCCGCTACCATTTCTGGCCCGTTGGTCAAGCGGCTAAGACACCGCCCTTTCACGGCGGAAACATGGGTTCGATTCCCGTACGGGTCACCAGAAGAAAAAAGCATCGGAAAATCCGGTGCTTTTTTTCTTTTTATTGATTTTATTATTGAACATTCGCTTAATGAAGTGGTATAATAAATATAATATCTTAGTGTGTCCGCAGAAGAGGAGAGATCAGCTCTGGATTACGAGATCATAGAAGAAAAAGATCATATCAGGCTTGTTGGAGGCGAAAAGTTTTCTCCTGTCCATACCTTTGACTGCGGCCAGTGTTTCCGCTGGATGCCTTCGGCAAAGGGCGGATATGTTGGTGTTGCCGGCGGCAGGGCAGCAAGGATATGGAGCGAGGGAGAGGATTTCTGCATATCGGGAACTGCTGAAGATTTTGAAGCTTTCTGGCGCAGATATCTTGATCTTGATCGTAATTACGGCGAGATCGCCTCAACTTTTACCGATGATTTCACACGTAGAGCGGTAGAATACGGCATGGGGCTGAGGATTCTTCGACAGGAGCCTTGGGAGGCTCTGTGCTCATTTATAATCTCACAGTGCAACAATATCCCCAGGATCCAGAAGATCGTCGGAACGCTGTGCAGCGCCTACGGTGAGGCTGTGGAGTTTGAGGGTGAGAGATATATGACTTTCCCTTCGGCTGAGAGGATAGCAGAGCTGCCTGAAAACGGGCTGGACATGCTTAGGGCAGGCTATCGTGCGCCTTACATATTGTCGGCGGCCAGAGAGGTGGCAGAGGGCAGGATAGATTTTGATGCTCTCGACAAGATGGCAACCAGTGATGCCGAAAAAGCCGTTATGCAGCTTAACGGAGTAGGCCGTAAGGTGGCCGACTGTTTTCTTCTGTTTGGCATGGGCAAGCTTGATGCGTTTCCGGTCGATACATGGATGAAAAAAGCGGCTCCTTATTACAAAGGCGCATTTGATAAAGGTGCATTTGGCGATTTTGCCGGAATTGCGCAGCAATATATTTTTTATTTCGTCAGAAGTACGAAATTGGAAAACTGAGTTGACATTTAGGCCGAATTGGTTTACAATTCGACCTAATATTTATAAAAATCTAAAGGCTTTCAAACGTCAATAAAAGAGATGGAGGGGTAAAAAATGGTTAATACAAATCCCGAAGCAAAGTTCTATAAGGAAGGCGTCACATTTGACGATGTTCTCCTTGTACCCGCTAAGAGTGATGTAACACCTAACATGATCAACCTTGGCACAAATCTGACCAAGAACATCAGGCTGAACGTTCCCCTGATGAGCGCTGCTATGGACACAGTAACTGAGTCCCGCATGGCTATCAGCATGGCACGTGAAGGCGGCATCGGCGTTGTTCATAAGAGCATGCCTATTGCAGATCAGGCCGACCATGTCGACCGCGTAAAGCGCTCTGAGAACGGCGTTATCAACAATCCGTTCTTCCTGTCTCCCCAGCATACACTGGCTCAGGCCGACGAGCTTATGGGCAAATACCGCATTTCCGGTGTTCCTATCTGCCACGAAGGCAAGCTTGTTGGTATTCTGACAAACCGTGACCTTAAGTTCGAAGAGGACTTCACAAAGACATGCGGCGAAGTCATGACAAGCGAGGGCCTTATTACAGCTCCCGTTAACACAACTCTGGCTGAAGCAAAGAAGATCCTCCAGAAGCACAAGATCGAAAAGCTGCCTCTGGTCGACGATAACTTTGCTCTCAAGGGTCTTATTACAATCAAGGACATCGAGAAGGCTGTTGCATATCCCAATTCGGCAAGAGACGCTCAGGGCCGTCTGCTTTGCGCCGCAGCTATCGGTATCACAAATGACGTTCTTGACAGAGTTGCTGCTCTCGTAGCTGCTCAGGCAGACGTTCTGGTTCTCGACTCGGCTCACGGCCACTCCAAGAACATTATGGAGTGCCTCAAGAAGATCAAGGCTCACTACAATATTCCCATCATCGCCGGCAACATCGCCACAGCAGAGGCTGCAAAGGCTCTGATCGATGCCGGTGCAGATGCAGTAAAGGTCGGTATCGGCCCCGGTTCGATCTGCACAACACGTGTCGTAGCAGGTGTTGGCGTTCCCCAGATCACAGCAGTTTATGATGTAGCATGCGAGGCTGCAAAGGTCGGTATCCCCGTCATCGCAGACGGCGGCATCAAGTATTCGGGCGATATTGTCAAGGCTCTGGCAGCCGGCGGCGACGTTGTAATGCTTGGTTCGCTTCTTGCAGGCTGTGAAGAGAGCCCCGGTGAGACAGAGATCTATCAGGGCAGAAACTTCAAGGTCTACAGAGGCATGGGTTCGCTGGGCGCTATGAATAAGGGCTCGGGCGACCGTTACTTCCAGTCGGGCACAAAGAAGTTTGTTCCCGAAGGTGTTGAAGGACGTGTTCCTTATAAGGGAAGAGTCGGCGACACAATCTTCCAGCTGATGGGCGGTCTCCGCTCCGGTATGGGCTATTGCGGCGCTCCTGACATCCCCACACTTCAGATGAATGCTCAGTTCATCAAGATCACAGGTGCTGGTCTTAAGGAGAGCCATCCCCACGATATCTATATCACAAAGGAAGCTCCCAACTATTCCATCAGCCCCGAGGTATAATAGAATATTTGCTTCAAGGCAGGATCTTCGGATCCTGCCTTTTCTTTTGGTAAATTTATAGGATGATTCTATTTTGAAGAAAATATACATTTCAAATTTCTATTGAAATTTCGGCGTGTATCACAAAAAAGATGCTTTAAAATCGGCAATAAGGAGAAAAATATTAATGAAATGTTAAATCCTTTGACCGCGTTAAAGTGTCGTGGTAAAATCGATCCATAAAATCAATATGATATAATGGAGGGGAATCGGATGTTTACAGACGATTATTTCAATAGATTTGTGCTTCCTGAGGATCTTACGGAAGCACTTAGGGGTTGCAAAGCCATAGGTTATGTAGAAAGTCAGGAAGAACTGGAAGAGATGTCCTTCGGTCCTGCCCATTCTTCCACATACGATGTTCATTATAATATAGTAGGCAAGGGTAAGGTTCAGGAGGCAGAGGTAATCCGCTGCAAGAACGGTATTCTTGTAAATTATATGGAAGATTATATGCGCCGCAGAGACCCCAATGCCATGGTCATCGGCGATGATCTTCCTTCCGATAAGCCCAGGTTCAAGGAGCTTTATGGCTATGACTTTAAGGATCTGCGTAAGCAGACTTTTGACTGGCTTAAGGATCAGCGCCTTATTTTGCTGCCTTTTAAGGCCGGAGATTCCATTTATGGCTATGAAAGCCTCATGATCTGCCCTGCAAATGCCGCATTTTTTGCTCTTTCGCTTGCAAATATGCAGGGATTCATTCCCATCGACGAGGTTCATGAAAATTATGTTCCCCGTTCGATCATCTATGTCGCACCGCCTTTCCGTCATACTCATTTTAACGGCAAGCAGGTAGTTGTTCACAACCGCACAGATGATCTTCATGAGGTTTTTGCATACAATCTTTATCCCGGTCCTTCGGCTAAGAAGGGTGTATTCTCAGTGCTGCTCGATATAGGCGAACACGAGGATTGGGTTTGTTGCCATGCATCGGCAGCCAAGGTGGAAACACCCTATGAGAATGAGACTGTATTCATGCATGAGGGTGCTTCCGGAGGCGGTAAGAGTGAGATGCTTGAGGACTTCCAGGTCCATACAGACGGTAGGATCCTTCTTGGCGAGCATACTGTTACAGGCGAAAAATACTTCCTTAATCTTAACGAAAGCTGTAAGATACATCCTATTGCCGACGACATGGCGGTTGCATATGCAAATATCCAGTCTCCCGAAACCGGCAAACTCATAATCATGGATGCTGAAGACGGTTGGTTCCTGAGAATGGACAGCATGAAGGCTTATGGCAACAGCCCCGCTTATGAAAAGATCTGTATCCACCCTTCCAGGCCTCTTCTGTTTTTCAATATGGAAGGCGTTCCCGGCGCGACATGCCTTATTTGGGAGCATGTGCTTGATTCCAACGGTCAGCCCTGCACAAATCCCCGTGTAATCATCCCCAGAGACATGATCGAGAATATAGTGCCTCTCGGACCTCAGGAGGTAGGTGTAAGAAGCTTCGGCGTCCGTATGCCCCCCTCGACAGCTGAGCATCCTGATTACGGTGTAATGGGTCTTCTTCATGTCGTTCCTCCCGCACTTGCATGGCTGTGGAGACTGGTTTCGCCCAGAGGCTTCAAAAACCCCAGTATCGTTGATGGCGGCAGCAAGATGAAGAGCGAGGGTGTAGGTTCCTATTGGCCCTTTGCAACAGGCAAGAAGGTAACTCAGGCCAACATGCTGCTTAGGCAGATCATGGCCTGCCCCGACACACTTAATGTACTGATCCCTAACCAGCATATCGGTGCATATAAGATTGGTTTTGTAAGTGAATGGATCAGCCGTGAGTATCTTGCACGCCACAATGGTATCATCAAGATGAAGCACCTCACACCGGCTCGCTGCCCTCTGTTCGGATATTCGCTCATTGATATGAAAGTGGATAATCAGTATATCCGTCAGACATTCCTGCGTCCCGAAACACAGTCCAAGCTGGGCGAGGAAGGCTATGATGCAGGTGCCAAGATTCTTGTTGACTTCTTCAAGGAAGAGATCAGCCAGTTCCTGACCGACGAGCTTGATCCCCTCGGCCGACAGATTATCGAATGCTGCCTCAATGACGGCACACTCGATGACTATCTGGCTCTCACACCTATGAATCTCAAATAAACAAATAATCATATAAAAAGAGCTGCAGAGGATGATCTGCAGCTCTTTAATTTATCTTAGTATGTCGGTTATTCCAATATCGGCAACCACTGTTTCGCCGCATATACCGTGTGAAATCTTATGGCAGGGCTTGGCGGAATGGAATGTAACGGTAATGTCGGCTTTAGCTGTTCCCTGAGCGATCGTACCTGAGTCGCATTCCAGGCCGCTGGGCAGGTCAAGAGCCATTTTAAATCCGGCAGAGTGAGCTATTACCTCGCAGCAGACTTCGGCCTCCAGATCAAGCTCTCCGTGGAAACCGGTGCCATAGATAGCATCGATTACGGCATCGCACGAAGTGATAAATGAAATATCACTCTCATCGAGATGTGTGCCCATTACTATTGGGATACCTGCCATTGTGGCAAGGTAGAGATTGGTGATCGCATCGGGTGTTTTTGGCTTTCCGCCTACGAGGATTATGAGAACAGCTGCTCCGCGCTGCCTGAGCAGACGGGCGACAACAAGGCCGTCACCTCCGTTGTTGCCTGTGCCGCAGAAGATTGCAGCGCTCTTGATTCCGGGGAGACGGGCAGTGAGAATATCAAAAGCTGCTCTGCCGGCATTTTCCATCATCTGCAGATAAGGAAGGCCGGCATCATTGGCGCGGCGCTCAAGTTCTTTCATTTCGTTTTTGGTGACAGTGAACATAGGGAGATTCCTTTCTGTTAAAAATGCCGGAAGAATGGTCTTCCGGCATTGTGTGGTTATTTTACATATTCTGCGAGGTTGTCGAAGTTCATTTTCTGACATGCGCCGGACACAGAAACTGCAATTGAACTCTTGGCAAGTTCAAGATAATTGTTGAAGGCCCAGTCAGCGGCATCGATAACGATCTTATCACGGTTTTCGTCAAAATAGTTTGCAGGAGCAGACATTTTTGTGATGATATAGTATCCATCACTGTAGAGCTTGACGCTGCTTACTTCACCATCAGACATGGCAAAAGCATCGGCACTGTATTCGTGCAGGGTAGCATCCTGCTTGCTGATAACAATGCCTCCGGGGCTCTGAGCCATAACAGGATCATCATTATGCTGATTCAGAGCACCGTCAAATGTCAAGGAACCGTTATTGATCTGGGCGAGGACTTCGCTGGCCTTGGCGGTAAGGACATTGAGCCTTTCCTCATCCAGCAGGTCGCCATTTTCGTCGAGAGTCGACATTCTGATAAACTTGACCTGAATGTAGTTGTCGGCAAAGAACTGCCTCAGCTCCTGATCGCTGCCGACGCCGTTAGCGGGGTCAGACGACACGTGCTCATAAAGCATGGAATAATAATGATTGTATTCCTGAAGCTTGTCATAGAGACGGTCGGTCAGCATATTTTCGTTGAGATACTCGAGATATGCTGCTTTGCCGCCCAGCGATTCGATAAGAGCCTCTTTTTCTTCCTTGAGCTGGTCTTTCTGCTCGTCGGAAAGCTCGAGGCCGAGCTGATCACACTTCAGGCGGATTATCTCGCTGTTGGTGATCTGCAGCTGTGCCTGTTCGTGGGCGCGGGCGAGCAGGTCGTTTTGGCTGAGCACGGTCGTGCCGGAATTATGGGCATCCAGGCTCAGTCCATTGTGATTCAGGTAATAGGCATACTCAGAGGCATCGACTTTGTTCTTTCCCACACTCATGGCAGTGGGGCTGGGTGAACAGCTGAAAAGACTGAGAACCAGCAGAAGCACAAGTATGGGCACCATTAGTTTTTTGATCATTTAGCTCCCTCCCGGGAATGGTTTAATAAATTAACATATATTATATCATAAATAAGCGGTATGGTGTGAACAAAATATAGATTTTTGCCGTTAAAAAGCCGACGCTTTCAGGCGCCGGCTTGTTTTTTAATGGAGTTCGGAATATTTCTTGTTGCGGCCAAAGACCCAGTAGATAACGAAGGTGCTGGCAAGATAGGTGAGAATTGTAATGTAGTAGGGGAACTCATAGGAGATGCGCACCATCAGGATGCCGCCCAGCTGGGTGCCCAGAGCACGGAAAAGGCTGTCGGCAAGGGTGGCCATCGAACTCATAATAGTGCGGTTCTCGGGAGCGACAAGGTCCATCTCCATGGTCTGCAGAAGGGGGCTTGTCATATTCATAAAGCCATTGCGGCAGAGGAAGCTGATGGCCATCATGATAACTCCCTGGGTATAGGAGATAGACCACAGGAAGGGGATGGAGATCAGCTGACAGAAGACAGCCATATTAACGCGGCCAAAACGTCTTGACAGGCTGGGGATAAGCAGGCCGCCGATAACTGTGCCAAGCTGAGAGAAGGCGATGATCGAGCCAACGACCGAGTCGGAAACGCCGAGGCTGTATTTGATATATACACTGAAATAGGGGATTACAAGGCCGGCACCCATGCCGATAAGAGCCTTTTTGAGCAGATAAGTCCAGCTGTCGTGATTCATGGCTCTGAAATAATCACCAAGACTGGGGCGGTGATCATTTTTCTTGATAAGGGCTTCGGTGCCGAAGTCGATCCTGGAAATGGCCAGCGGCGCGAGCAGCATCAGGGAAAAGGCGATGTTCAGGGTCGTACGGCTTCCAAAAAGCTCTCCTCCGATACCGGCAAAAAAGTCGGACATAAAGCCGAACAGATAGCTGCCGGTGAACATGGCTACATTGCCAAGGACAAATGATACCGAGAAAATGGTGACAGCGGTGCGTTCATCGCTGTTGTTTTTATAGAACGGAGCCTGCGAAACGGTGAAGACCACCTGAGCAATGCCGAAAATAAGAGATGTGGCCTGCATAAGCAGCATATTGTCGGTCAGGTTGACATAGCAGAATCCGCTTGCCGCCATTACAAGAAATGCGCCTATAAGCGAGCGCTTTGTGCCGAAGGTCTGAATGATCACTACGGCGAACAGGGCGCCGATGGCCGAACCAAAGGTTTTAAGAGCCATTAGAGTTCCGATGACATCTTCGGTCATGCCGATGTTTTTATAGTGGATGCCAAGCATTACCTGAATAGCTGACATGATTATGCCGTTGAGGAACACGCAGAACATGAACTTGCGCACGTTGCTGCCTGCTTCCCTGAGTGTCCAGAAGAAATCGCTGAAGATTCCCAAAATCATACGCTTCCCTTCAAAAATAATATGAGGCGGTGCATAAGCACCACCTCACATTATAAATCACAATGAAGCTATAATCAAATATTTTTATCAGATACCCACATACATGTCGACAAGTACGACCGCAAGGTCGAGGGGCGATTCGTCGGGGCGGAGTTTGAGGGTGAGGTAGGGTCTGTCACCGGCCGAGAAAAGTATCCTGCCCTTGAACACATCCTGCGAACAGACTTCAGAGATGCGCTTTATATCTACTTCGCGGAAATAGAACATGAGATTGCGGCTCTTCTGAGCTATCTCATTTATTCCGTTTTGAGAAGCGCGTGAACGCAGCAGAGCTATGTCGAGCAGCGCCTGAGCCGATGTGGGAAGATCTCCAAAACGGTCGAGCATTTCGTCCTGCATATCGAGATAGTCGTTCTGAGTGACGATCATGGATATACGGCGATAAAGATCGATTCGCGTGGCGGCATCAGAAACATAGCTTTCGGGCAGGCCTGCCGAAACAAGGATATCGGCAGTACAGTCGGTCCTTACGGGAGGAGCTTCGCCCTTAAGTTCGGCAGATGCCTCATCAAGCAGCCTGAGATACATATCATAGCCAACACTCATCATATGTCCGCTCTGTTCGGCACCGAGGACATTGCCTGCGCCGCGTATTTCGAGGTCGCGCATGGCAATCTTGAAGCCTGAACCGAACTCGGCGAACTCGCGGATGGCAGCAAGGCGCTTCTGCGAGATCTCGGTGAGCACCTTATCCTTGCGGTAGGTCAGATAGGCATAGGCATGGCGCTGAGAGCGGCCTACGCGTCCGCGAATCTGGTGAAGCTGGGCAAGGCCCATATGGTCGGCATCTTCGATGATTATGGTATTTACGTTGGGGATGTCGACGCCGGTCTCGATAATGGTCGTGCAGACAAGGATATCTATCTCGCCTGCATAGGCCTGATTCATGACTTCTGACATTCGTTTTTCGCCCATCTTGCCATGGGCAGTCTGGATCATAGCATCGGGGAAGACTCGCTGAAGGCGGGCAGCCGTCTCTTCGATATCACCAATGCGGTTGTGAAGGTAATACACCTGGCCGCCGCGTGCCAGCTCTTTGCGGATGGCATCATTTATGATGATATCGTTGTGCTCAAGCACATAGGTCTGGACAGGCATTCTTCCTGCTGGCGGCTCTTCCAGCACCGACATATCTCGTATGCCCGAGAGAGCCATATTGAGGGTGCGGGGGATAGGAGTAGCGGTGAGGGTGAGAACGTCGACCGACTTGGTCATCTCTTTGATCTTTTCCTTATGTGATACACCGAAACGCTGTTCCTCGTCGATGATGAGAAGGCCGAGATCCTTGAACTCGATATCCTTCTGCAGGATCCTGTGTGTGCCGACGAGAATATCACAGGCGCCGGTGCGCACATCGCGCAGTGTGTCGCGCTGCTGGGCAGGGGTGCGGAAGCGGCTCATCATATCTACCTTGACAGGATAACCGGAGAAGCGCTGCAGAGCCGACATATAATGCTGTCGTGCAAGTACGGTGGTTGGAACAAGTATGGCTGCCTGCTTGCCTGAAAGTATGCATTTCATAATGGCGCGGAAGGCTACCTCGGTCTTGCCGAAACCTACGTCGCCGCACAGCAGGCGGTCCATAGGATAGGGTTTCTGCATATCGTTTTTTATCTCCTGAGCGCATGCCAGCTGATCTTCGGTCTCTTCATAAGGGAAGCGCTCTTCAAAGCCGCGCTGCCAGTCGTCGTCGGGGAAGAAGGCAAAGCCGCTCATGCCGCGACGGGATGCATAAAGCTTCAGAAGGCCTTCGGCAAGATCACGGGCTGCCTTTTTAGCGCGTATCTTGGTCTTGGTCCATGCTGTGCCGCCCAGCTTTGAGAGCTTAACTTCCTCCTGTTCACCTGCACCGATATATTTTGAAACGATATCGAGGTTTGTTGCAGGAACAAAGACAAAGTCGGTTCCTGCAAAGGCGATTTTTATATAGTCGCGCCACACTTTGTCTACGCTGATGCGTTCAACACCTACAAAGCGGCCGATGCCGTGTTTGTCGTGAACGACAAGGTCGCCGGGATGAAGGTCGCCCATAGTGAGGCCGCTTTTCTTGTTCTTTTTAGGCTTTTTATCGCCGTTCTTTCTGATTGCCAGCTGACCCTCGGTGATAACGGCCAGCTTGATGGAAGTGTATTCAAAACCCGAAGAAAGGTTAGCTGTTGATATCAGGATCTTTCCCGGTGTCGGCATTGCGTCGACTTCGGTGCAGGGCAGTTCGCGCTCTTCAAGCAGTCTTTTGAGGCTGGCTGCGCGCTGGCTGCCGCCTGCAAGAGCAAGAACGGTATAGCCGTATTTAAGATAGGAGCTGAGGTCAGAGCAGGCGGTGTCGAGGCTGCCGCCGTAGGAGGGCAGCTGACGGGCAGAAAGGGAGATTATGGCCTGGGTGGGAAAGCTTTGAGAGGAAAGGAACTGGTCGAAGCAGAGCAAGGTGTGCTGCTGACATAGATCTCTGAAATGGCTGTGAGGCAGGCAGAATCCGCTTTTTGTAGGCGCGAGGATGCCTTCATCCAGCAGATGCTCGGTGTCTTCGCTCATGCGGAACTCAAAGGCCTTGGAAGCCTCGAGGCCCGAAGCACTGTCGGCAAAAATGATAAGGGCATCGGAGGGGATATAGTCGAGGGCAGAGGCTGTTTTTTCGTAAACATGAGGAAGATATCGATCTAGGCAGGCAAAGGGGGCCGTTTCACGTATGCGCTCGATATCCTCAAGAAGAGTGTTGCGCAGGATATCGGAGGCACCTTTGGCCCTGACAAACTTATCAAGCTTTCTGCACAGACCT
>JAFOHJ010000147.1 GCA_017421885.1 Clostridia bacterium | reverse complement strand
CTGCCCGATCAGGAAGTGCTCGATGCCAACTATCAGCGCGCTCTCGAGCAGGGTGGCGACCCCGAGTTCCTGCCCTTCACAAAAGACGGTTTTACCGGTGTCATCGGCATCCTCGAATGCGGCGAAGGCCCCACAGTTGCTCTCCGCTTCGATATTGACGCACTCGGTGTTATCGAATCCAAAGAGGATAACCACTATCCTATGGCCGAAGGTTTTGCCAGCATTAATGACGGCATGATGCACTCCTGCGGCCACGATGGCCATGCCTGCACAGGCCTCGGTGTTGCCGAGGTTCTGGCAAATATCAAAGACCAGCTCCACGGCACAGTCAAGCTGATCTTCCAGCCCGCCGAGGAAGGCGTCAGAGGCGCAAGATCCATCGTTGAAAAGGGTCACCTCGATGATGTAGACTTTGTTATCGGTAACCATATCGGCGCTAACACCGACGGAGCCGACTTTATAACCGGTGGTGGCGGTGCCATGGCCACCACTAAGCTGGATGTATGGTTCCGCGGCGCTTCGGCTCATGCTTCAGGCGCACCTCATGTCGGCAAGAATGCTCTGCAGGCTGCTGCAGCCGCAATTATGAACCTCTATGCCATCCCCCACCACGGCAAGGGCGAATCCCGTGTTAATGTCGGCACTCTTCATGCCGGAACAGGCCGCAACGTAATCGCCGACATCGCCAAGATGGAGATGGAGGTCAGAGGTAAGTCGACCGAGATCAAGGACTATATGGAGGCCTGTGCACGTAATGTTATCAAGAGCTGTGCCGAAATGTATGGCTGCACATACGAAATCAAGGTAATGGGTGCAGCACAGACAGCCGAGAGCTCGCCCGAACTGATGAAGCGCGCATATGACCTCATCTGCCGCGAAATGCCCGAATATAAGGCAAAAGAATATATTCCCCAGCCCGGCGGCGGCAGTGAAGACTTTACATATATGATGGAGCGCGTACAGTCGAGAGGCGGACAGGCTCTGTTCTTCCGTTCCCTCTGCCCCTGCGCAGGCCCCGGCCACAGCCGCATCTATAACTTTGACGAAGCCGTTCTCAGCCGCGCAGTCCGCGTATTCTGCTCGCTGGTATACGACATCCTCAAGTAAAACGATTTGTTTCGGAGGACTGCTCCAATGTCTCATAAATACAAAGGCATCTTCTTTGCCATCGCCTCGGCAAGCCTTTTCGGCCTTTCTCCCCTTTGGGTCACTACCTTCACCTCCGGCGGCGGCAATTCGATGATGATGGCCTTTATCCGAAATTTGTTTTTCCTCCCCGTCTGTGCACTTATTCTGCACAGACGCGAAGGCAGGGCATTCATGCCTGTCTCCAAAGCAGCTCTTCGCGGACTGGTGATCCTGTCGCTGTTTGGCTCGGGAATGACTCAGCTGCTGCTCTTTGCCTCCTACAGCTTTATGGCATCAGGCATCTGCACGACAGTGCATTTTATCTATCCCCTGTTCGTATTCCTTATAAGTGCCATTTTCTACGGACAGAAGCTGACGCCCAAAACTGTCTTCTGCCTTGCTCTGTGTATGGCAGGCCTTATGTGCTTCTATCCCAGGGGCAGCGCTATCAGCTTTATGGGCCTTGCTATTGCCCTCCTCTCGGGTATCACCTATGCCTTTTATATGGTATATCTCGACAGAGGAGGCTTTGAGGAAATATCTCCCCTAAGGCTCCAGTTCTATGTGGCAATAATAAATGCCGCCCTGATGCTCTGCTGCTGCCTTGTCACCGGCAATTTTGTTCTGGATCTTGCCCCTGCGGCATGGCTTTGCGGCATTGCCGCTTCGCAGATCCTCGGTTTTGCCGTTGTCCTCTGCCAGATAGGAATAAAGGAGATCGGCGCTGAAAAGGCATCGCTGCTCTCGACTTTTGAACCGATCACCAGCCTTGTAGTTGGCGTGCTCTTCCTCAAAGAAAGCCTTGACCCCATCGCCCTTATAGGAGCAGCCGTCATCCTTACTTCCGTGCTTGTATTCAACCTGCCTGAAGGCAAGCTGAGCAATATTCACCTGCCCTTTTCCCACACACACCACAGAAGATAAACTTTTTTCGTATCTCTGCGGAACTTTTTGCAATATATACCGCCTAAAGCCGGTATGTAAAAATAACAACTGAAAGGAACACCACAATGAAAAGAATCATCTCGATGCTCCTGGCTCTCGCTCTCTCCCTCGGCATGCTGTGCATGACCGCTCAGGCTGCAGAGGACAATGAGGCCGTAAAGATGCAGAACACCGCCGAAGCCCTTAAGTCCCTTACCCTCTTCAGAGGCAGCGACAAAGGCTTCGAACTCGACCGCGCTCCCACCCGTATGGAAGCCATTATCATGCTGATCCGCCTGCTTGGTAAGGACAGTGCCATCTATGGCGACGAAAACGGCAATCCCTATGCCCACCCCTTTACCGATGCCCCCGGCTGGCAGGATGCCAATGAATATCTTGGCTATGCCTATGCAACCGGTCTGACCAACGGCACAAGCGAAACCACATTCGAACCTAATTCCCCCGCATCTGCTCAGATGCTGGTCACCTTCACTCTCCGCGCTCTCGGCTATAACGACAGCGAAAGCGGCAAGCTGTGGGATATCTGGTATGAGAAGGCCAACGAGCTGGCCATCGGCGTTGAATACCTCAACGAAGAGCTCTTCACACGCGGCCACGCCGTTATGCTCTACTGGGATGCCCTTTACTGCACACTCAACGGAACAGATCAGCTGCTGCATGAGAAGCTCGTTGCCGACTGGGTCTTTGCTCCCGAGGCAATGGCCATCGCCGAGCAGCTGAAAAACGGCAGCATCGACCTCAGCAGCGATCTGGATGCCATTATGGCTACCCTTTATGCCAAGGTCCCCGCTACCTTCTACAGCATCATGCACACCCCTATCGACAGAAATGATGCCGACAGCCAGACCTGGTATATGGGTACATCCGACGTCAACTTCAAGGAAGCCCTGGCAGCCGAGCCTATGATGCTGGCTCAGGCTCACTCGGTAGTTCTGGTACGCCTCAAGAAGGCTGCCGATGCCGAAAAGGTCATGGAGACCATGAAGGCCAATGTTGATGGCCGCAAGTGGATCTGTGTCGGTGTCGAGCCCGAAAACATCCGTACAGCCGCCGAGGGTGATCTGGTCCTTCTTGTTCTTGACAACCAGTACAGCCAGGCCTTTGTAGATGTCTTCCATTCGCTGGCCAAGTAACATGAGCAAGAACATAGCACGTATCCTTGCCGGCATTCTTGCCGCGTTTATGATCCTTTCTCTCCTGCTCTCCCTTGCAGCCTGCAGCAGCGAGGAAGAAACCGGGGAACCCCAGGAAAACATCTCGGAATCAGAGGATAAGCCTTCGGAAGAGACACCCGCTGAGGAAGAAAAAACCTCGGAAGAGGAAAAACCCGTAGAGGATGAAGATCTTCCCGCAGATGAGGAATCGGAAGAACCTGTCGAAAACGAAGTGATCGACGACGAAGAGCTCTCAGAAGAAGTCACTACTGCTCCCTCCGAACCTGCT
>JAFOHJ010000146.1 GCA_017421885.1 Clostridia bacterium | reverse complement strand
AGGCCTATCTTTTCAACGGCACTATTAAAGAAAACCTGCTCTACGCCAAGGCAGATGCCACCGATGAGGAGCTCATTGAGGCATGCAAAACCGCCAACATCTATGACTTCATCCTCAACCAGCCTGATGGGTTTGAAACCGAGGTCGGCAACCGCGGCCTGAAACTCTCCGGTGGCGAAAAGCAGAGACTTTCTCTGGCCAGAGTCATACTGAAAGACCCGCGCATCCTCATTCTGGACGAGGCCACCTCCGCGCTGGACTCCATTTCCGAAAACTCTATCCAGAACGCACTGGAGGCCATGATGGAAGGCCGCACCAGCATTGTCATTGCCCACAGACTTTCCACCATACTCAAGGCGGACAAGATCCTTGTGGTCAAGGACGGTGTCATCGCCGAGCAGGGCGCCCACGAAGAGCTGTTGGCTCAGGGCGGCGTTTATAAGAGCCTGTACGAAACCCAGTTCAGACAGATTCTGGACATGGAAGAAGAGAAAAAAGAAGAAAGCGAAGCCAACGACAAATAAAGCGTAAATTAGCTATTGACTTCACCCCGCGCCTGTGGTATTATATCTGAGCTAAGAGATATCGCGGGGTAGAGCAGCTGGTAGCTCGTCGGGCTCATAACCCGGAGGTCGTTGGTTCAAATCCTTCCCCCGCAACCACAAACACTCATCCAAATGGATGAGTGTTTTTTTGTTTTAAACTCTATCCCCTGTGACATTGTCACTTACATTCAAAACTGATCCGGTTATAATAAAGCCACAAAGAAAAGAGAATAATAACTCTAATAAATAACTTACAGGAGGATTAATAATATGAAGCATATTTGCAATGTTTGCGGTTGGGAATACAACGAACTTGAGGGCTATCCCGAGGGCGGCATCGCTCCCGGCACCAAGTGGGAAGATATCCCCGAAGATTTCCAGTGCCCCCTCTGCTTTGTGGGCAAGGAAGAGTTCTCCCCCGAAGAATAAAACACCAAAGGCTGTGCTGAGCACAGCCTTTTTACATACCGAAAGAAAAAACTACTTATGTGAGAAAGTCACAGAAAACAATAATCATTCCTGTTATTATAAACTCACAAAGAAAAACACAAACAACTTAATCAAAAAAATAAATGAAATTACGGAGGATTTATAAATATGAAGAACAGCAAGTTTTACGTTTGCCCCCACTGCGGTAACATTGTTGAGATGGTCAATGATTCCGGTGTGAATCCCGTCTGCTGCGGTAAGCCCATGATGGAACTGGTTCCCAACACCGTTGAGGCCAGCGGCGAGAAGCACAAGCCCGATGTCAGCGTCGGCGAAGGCGTCGTCAATGTAAATGTCGGCAGCATCAACCATCCCATGGAAGAAGTCCACTGGATCGAGTGGGTACAGCTGAACACCGATAAGGGCAGCTACCGCAAGGTTCTCAAGCCCGGTGAAGAGCCCCATGTCAGCTTCATCCTCGGCGATGAAAAGCCTCTGGGCGTATATGCCTACTGCAATCTCCACGGTCTGTGGCTCACCGAGCTGTAATTAAAACTTAAGCGGTACGGCATAACAGCCGTACCGCATTAACAAAAAGTTCATAATAATAACGATTATTGTTATTGACAAATAAGTTAGCTTATGCTAACCTATGCTCACAAGGATAAAACACCTGACGAACTCAAATAATACTAAAAATTAAAGGAGATTAAAAATATGTCTTTGATCAATAAGGAAGTTTCCGATTTTTCCGTACAGGCTTTTGTAGACAACAAGTTTAAGACCGTCACCAAGTCCGACATTCTCGGCAAGTGGAGCGTGTTCTTCTTCTACCCCGCAGACTTCACCTTCGTCTGCCCCACCGAGCTTGAAGACCTGAACAACATCTATGACAAGTTCCAGGATGTTGGCTGCGAGATCTACTCTGTCTCCACCGACACCCACTTCGTCCACAAGGCATGGCACGATCACTCCGAGCGCATCAGCAAGCTCCGCTACCCCATGCTGGCCGACCCCACCCACGTCATCTCCCGCGACTTCGATGTTCTCATTGAGTCCGACGGCATGGCAGAGCGCGGCAGCTTCATCGTAAACCCCGAAGGCAAGATCGTCTCCTACGAAGTCAGCGCAGGCAACGTCGGCCGCAACGCTGAGGAGCTCTTCCGCAAGCTGCAGGCCTGCCAGTTCGTACACGAGCACGGCGACGAGGTCTGCCCCGCAAAGTGGCAGCCCGGCGCAGAGACTCTCAAGCCCAGCCTTGACCTGGTCGGCATGCTGTAATAAAAGATACCGATACAGCGCCGGTTTATCCGGCGCTGTTTTATTAAACAAGGATATTGTGACGCGTGGTGCGGGCGATGTCTTCGAGTGCGCCGTCAATATCAGGGGGCGCGGAAATTCTACATGGGGCTTCCCGAAAAAGCCATATAAAATAAAATTCGACGAGAAATTTTCGCTGCTTGGCGAGCCTGCCGACAAGGAGTGGGTGCTGCTTGCCAATTACACCGATAAGACATCGTTGCGCGGCGAAACGGCCTTCGACCTTGGCCGAATGAGCAACCTCGATTATACCCCGCGCACACATTTTGTGGAGCTGATACTGAACGGGGTATATAGCGGCACCTATCAGCT